>NZ_JADOEK010000020.1:0-46663 GCF_027563165.1 Alteromonas sp. PRIM-21
GTTTATCAGTAGCTAAATAGAATAACTATGCATATCAATAAGAAATTAAGCACTTTTAATCTGAATGCGTAATTATTCTTCATGAAGAGGTTACTTTTTAATCTAAGCTGTTAATATATTTATTAATCGGTGGTTTACCTTTGTCGAAAAGCAATTGATAATTGCACTGTATCGGGCAAAGTGATTTACCAATGAGTTAATTGAACGTTACTTAATTGCTAGCATTTTTTTAAGCAATTCAGAATATTTATTGTTCAAATATGCAATTAAATTGACTTGGTGGTGCATAATAAAGTACAAATACGCCCACTTTTCCCACCGAAGCGGATATTTTCGTCCGTTTTCGCTGCAAACAGAACCATTCTGAGGAGAGCATTTTATGGCAGATCAGAAAGCCATTCTTAAAGCCGGCGGTAAGGAAATCGAGCTTCCTATCTTGTCTGGCACCGAAGGACAAGATGTAATCGATGTCCGTACGTTAGGCCAACACGGTTATTTCACGTACGACCCAGGTTTTATGGCGACAGGATCTTGCGAGTCTTCAATTACCTACATTGATGGCGCTCAAGGTGTTTTATTACACCGCGGTTTCCCTATCGAAGAACTTGCACGTGACGCAGACTACCTAGAAGTTTGCCACATGCTTCTTCACGGTGATGCACCAACAAAAGAACAATACGAAGAATTTAAAGAGACGATTACACGTCACACCATGGTACACGAACAAATCAACATGTTCTTCCACGGTTTCCGCAACGATGCGCACCCTATGGCAATGCTATGCGGTACCGTTGGTGCTATGTCTTCGTTCTACCATAGTGATTTAGATGTTTCTAACGAAGAGCAACGCAAACGCAGCGCACACCGTCTAATCGCTAAGATGCCAACGCTTGTTGCTATGTGCTACAAGTACAACATCGGTCAACCATTCGTTTACCCACGTAATGACCTTAGCTACGCAGCTAACTTCCTGAACATGATGTTTTCTGTTCCTGCAGAAGAGTATCAAATCAGCCCAGCTGTTGAGCGCGCGATGGACCGTATCTTTACTCTTCATGCTGACCACGAGCAAAATGCTTCAACGTCTACTGTTCGTCTTGCTGGTTCATCTGGTGCAAACCCATATGCATGTATTGCTGCAGGTGTTGCATCACTTTGGGGCCCTGCTCACGGCGGCGCCAACGAAGCATGTCTGAACATGCTTGAAGAAATCGGTACTGTAGACCGCATTCCAGAGTTTATTGCTCGTGCAAAAGACAAGAGCGACCCGTTCCGTCTTATGGGCTTTGGTCACCGCGTTTACAAAAACCACGACCCTCGTGCCACAGTAATGCGTGAAAGCTGCCACGAAGTACTAAGCGAACTTAACGTTAAAGATCCACTACTTGAAGTAGCAATGGAACTTGAAAAAATTGCGTTGAGCGACCCGTACTTCGCAGAGAAGAAATTGTTCCCTAACGTAGATTTCTACTCAGGTATCGTTCTTAAGGCAATTGGTATTCCTACCAACATGTTTACGTGTATCTTCGCTCTGTCTCGTACAGTAGGCTGGATTTCACACTGGCATGAAATGATGAGCGACCCTAAACAGAAGATCGGTCGTCCTCGTCAGCTATACACTGGCCACAGCCAGCGTAAGTACACGCCGATTAAGTAATTATTCAGGTAACACTGAACTAAGTATTACGCTTAATAGTAAAAATAGCGCCTTCATGGCGCTATTTTTGTTTATACAACCATCGTCAAGGAACATCCATGCCCTATTCTGCGGTTTTTTTAGGTATCGCCGGTCTTATTCCTTTTGTAGCAATGCCACTAGCCTATCAGCTTAACTTGTTATCTCTAACGCAAAGTGCAGTTTACTTTGTGCAGTACTCAGCTGTGTTGTTATCTTTCTTTGGAGGTATTCATTGGTGGGACGCAGTAAGTAACCAACGCTATGGCAAGCAAATGCTTATCGCAATGTTGCCGACAATCGTAGGGTGGCTGTGTTTAGTATTCTCACATGATGTAAAAGCTTTTGGCGTATTGTCACTTAGCTACGTTGCAATATTAATCTATGACAAGTTCACGCTAAGCCTTCCTAAAGAGCAGGTTGTCAGTTATATCAGTTTGCGTATGGGCTTAACTAGCGTTGTGGTTATCTGTCACGCCTGGATGATTTATTTACTGGTATAGGTACCGTATAGATGTAGCATGTGTGCTCGGAAACGGCCAATTTACCGTTACGCATAACCAGCAAATAAAACCTTTAAGCCACTGATAGTATTATTAATTCCAACAATTTCTTCACAAATAAAAAAGGCGATAATAATAAAGCATTATTATCGCCTTAGTTCTTTACCTTACAGTATTTTCATAAGCGCAAGGTAATTATTCAGCGCGTATAAGTGAAAGTAACTCTTCTGTTTTTTGTTCCATCAACGCGATGTCGCCTTTGCTTTCAACATTCAATCGGATAACTGGTTCAGTGTTCGATTTACGCAAGTTGAAGCGCCATGTATCGAATTCTAATCCTAATCCGTCAGTCGTGTCGATAACGCTCGCGAGAGGTTGATACTTACTGGTTACACGTTCAAGTGCCGCGTCAGCGTCTTTAAGTTTACTGTTAATTTCGCCTGACGATGGGAACGCCTGAATACGTTCTTTTACCATACTTGCGAGTGTTTGTTTTTTCACACATACCAATTCAGCAATTAATAGCCAAGGGATCATGCCCGAGTCACAGTAGGCAAAATCTCTAAAGTAGTGATGCGCGCTCATTTCTCCGCCGTAAACGGCGTCTTCTTTACGCATACGTTCTTTAATAAATGCATGACCTGTTTTAGATTTAATCGGTGTACCGCCTGCATTCGCTACGATATCTTCTGTGTTCCAGTACACGCGTGGGTCATAAATGATTTTGCTGTCGGCATTTTTCTCGATAAAAGCTTCAGCAAGCAAGCCAACAATGTAATACCCTTCAATAAATTCACCGTCTGCATCAAATAAGAAGCAGCGGTCGAAGTCACCATCCCATGCAATACCGAAATCAGCACCTGATGATTTAACCGCGTCAGCTGTGTCTGCACGATTTTCAGGTAAAAGAGGGTTTGGTATACCATTTGGAAAAGTACCATCTGCCTTGTGATGTACTTTAATGAATTCAATCGGTACACCCTGCACTTTCATCTCTTTCTCAATTGCGTCAAGTGCAGGCCCAGCCGCACCGTTACCGGCATTAACCACTACCTTTAAAGGCGTAAAATTACTTAGATTGACATAAGATAGCATGTGCGAAACATAGTCAGTCATGCACGATTTCACAGTGTATTTATCGCTTTGTGAAAGCTTTACTTCATCTACATGAGCAGTACCGTTGAAAAACGCATCAGCGTCAATCTTAACGCCATTGGTATAATGCTCTAACCTCTCTGATACAAAGCTGTCCTCTAACGCTTCTGCTTTTTCTTTAATCGCGTTAAGGCCTGTGTCTCCGCTGATAGGCACAGAGCCTGCTTTCACCAGTTTCATACCGTTATAGTTGATAGGGTTGTGACTGGCAGTTACTTCAATACCACCGTCAACGCCAAGATGTTTGGTAGCAAAGTAAATTTCTTCGGTTCCTGCCATGCCAATGTCGGTAACAGTAGCTCCAGCATCGATAAGACCTGCGCTTAACGCAAGTTTCAGCGGAGTAGAAGTAAGGCGTACATCGCTGCCAACAACAACAGTCTTTGCTGCGAGCTCTTGCGCAAAAGCATAGCCAATTCGGTACGCTACCTCTTCAGTTAACTGTGAATTCAATTCGCCACGGATATCGTACGCTTTAAAGCAGGTAATTGGGGTCGCCATTTAATTAGAAATTCCCTGTGTTTTAACTATTTATGATTACATTACCGCCTCTTACGACCTAAAGGGGCATACCGCCCTTTATATTTATCGCAAAAGAGAAGAAAACATGTATTTAAAGATACTGGTATTAAATCATTAGGGAGAGTGAAATACTATTTCAATTTGAATAACACAGCGTTTGACTATCACCTTTTTAATCAGTGAACCTAAAGCGAAAGTTCAAAGTGGGTACTGTTATACAGAACACCTTGATGCTGATACTTGCGATAAAAACATAGTGTAGGATTAAAACCACTTTTAATAAGTACTTTTTCAGAAGCGGGATTGTTATCCATGACTTCAGCACAAAGCGTTGTGATGCCCATGCTTTTGGCCTCATCTATCAAAAATAAAACACAGCGAGAAGCTATGCCCTTACCGCTTTCTTTTTCGGCAACTCTATAGCCAATTTCCGCCCTGTTGCCCTGTCGATTTTTGATATTAGCACGGGCTACCACCTGGTTGTTTCGCTGCCTGTCAACAAGCACATAGCCCCATGCTCTTCCCTGTTGTTTTAAGTAGCGCAATTCACTAACGTGATTGCCAACACCATCTATTGAATAAAACGCCGCCTCTCTTGGTGCTATAGACATTTCAAAATAGCGTTTATTAATAAGCTCAAATTCTAAAAGTGTTAGCACGTGTTTTTCGGCGACGCTTTCAAAATGCATTGGCAGTGTTGCTCCTTAACGAACTTAACCTTTAACTTTCAAATTTGTCGCGATCATGAGGCGACATTAAATCTTGCTCTGGTCCCACGGGGATGACCTGCGTCGGATTTATCATAGTGTGGCTGTAGTAATAGTGTCGTTTTATATGGTCGAAGTTCACTGTTTCAGCAACACCCGGTACTTGATAAAGCTCTATCATATACCCGTAGATGTTTGGATAGTCTGCGATTTGCTTTTTATTGCATTTAAAATGCCCGTGATACACAGCGTCGAAGCGTATCAGCGTGGTAAATAAGCGCCAGTCTGCTTCTGTTATTTTGCTGCCAACCAAATAACGTTGTTTGCTCAACCTTTCTTCAACCCTATCTAGGGCGCAGAACAATGCAGTTACGGCCTCTTCATAAGCCTCTTGCGTTGTAGCAAATCCAGCTTTATATACACCGTTGTTAATGTCGTGATATACCATGTTATTGATGGTATCGATTTCTTCGCGTAACGCTTCTGGGTAATAATCGTCGTCATTATTAGTAAGTGAGTTAAACCCACTATTAAAAATACGAATAATCTCCGCTGATTCATTATTAACGATAGTTTCAGTTTGCTTGTCCCAAAGAATTGGAACGGTAACACGAGTGGTTATCTCAGGTTCTGCCTTAGTATAAATTTGATGCGCATAATCAAAGTTATAAAGCTTATCTCCCGTTGATCCTGGGTAATCTTTAAACTCCCAGCCTTGATCAAGCATCTCAGGGTGTACCACCGAAACATCAATATGCGCCTCCAATCCCTTTAACTTTCTAAATATAAGCGCTCTGTGCGCCCAAGGACAAGCTAACGAGACATAAAGATGATAGCGATCAGATTCAGCGGGAAACGTGGAACCATCTTCGTTACTGACTTTGTCACGAAACTTAGATGCTTGACGTTCGAATTTGCCACCGCTTTTACTGGTGTCATACCATTTATCTTGCCACTTCCCATCAACGAGTAAGCCCATATGCCTGCCCCTTTTTATTACTTCATTAAACAATGAATTCATTTAAACATGTATTGGGTAGAACGTATGTCGCTTAAAATCGGATTTATTATTCGAAAAAACTGGAGTGTATTGATCTTTAGTGTTCACTTTTGAGATGATGCGCGCCCTGCTAGCGTGTTTGTACGTTTTAACGTTAGCACACGCCTTTGTTAGTTAATTTTTAAGTGAAGTGAAGCATGTCTGATGACCCTCGTTTAGGCGGTATCGTGCGCTTGTATGGCGCGCAGCAAACCAATAATTTAGCCAATAGTCATGTAGCCGTAGTCGGCATTGGTGGTGTTGGAAGTTGGACTGCCGAAGCACTGGCTCGTTCAGGCGTAGGCACTATTACACTTATTGATTTGGATGATGTTTGCGTTACGAACACGAACCGACAGATACATGCGCTCTCAAACACTATCGGAGAAGCAAAGGTCGACGCAATTGCGGCTCGGATAAACTTGATAAACCCAGCTTGCAACGTGATCTGTGTCGAGGATTTCGTTACACCTGAAAATACAGCCACATTGTTAAATAAAGAAATGCACGCTGTGGTTGATGCTACCGACAGTATTCGCGCTAAAGCGGCGATGATAGCTCACTGTAAACGCAACAAA
Organism: Alteromonas sp. PRIM-21; assembly: GCF_027563165.1. Taxonomy (NCBI): domain Bacteria; kingdom Pseudomonadati; phylum Pseudomonadota; class Gammaproteobacteria; order Alteromonadales; family Alteromonadaceae; genus Alteromonas; species Alteromonas sp. PRIM-21. The sequence goes on from NZ_JADOEK010000020.1 coordinate 6,180, forward strand.
ATTCCCATTGTTACGGTTGGCGGTGCGGGCGGTCAAATAGATCCAACGCAGGTAACAAAGGGCGACTTAGCTAAAACAACTCAAGATCCACTTGCTGCTAAGCTACGCAGTGAGCTTAGACGTAACTATAATTTTAGTAAAAACCCCAAACGCCGCTTCGGGGTCGAATGTATTTATTCTACAGAGCAATTGCGCTATCCACAGCCAGACGGTTCGGTTTGCTACAATAAGTCTGCGATGGAAGGCGGTACACGACTTGACTGTGCAGGCGGGTTTGGTGCTGTAGTAACGGTAACCGCCACATTTGGTATGTTCGCTGCTGCAAGTGTAATTAATAGATTAACTGGACAAAAATAGACTTTAGCCGATAACTTACGCACAATAGTTAAAAACATATAACACCTTGTCCTGAGGGCTTTTTCAGCGTTGACTTGGTATATTAAAAGCATTGGTGAGAAGGAGAACAAAATGTCACCTGATGAACTCAATAAATTAATGGCAGATTGCGCAAAGGACGCTGTGGTTACTGCAGCTGATGAGTTCGAAATTGTACTCGACCACTCACCTGCTAGCGTAAAAATTGTCGATGATATTTTACTTAGCTTCGTGGATAAATATCACGATTTAGCGTTAGAAGATGAAGCTGTCTTCACTATTTGCAATATCTTCGGCGCTTATGTTGGCGAAATTTTAAAAGCACAGCTAGATGGCGAGTGGATTTACGATCAGTCTAATCCAAAAGCGCCTGCCGTATTTTTGAAGGTCGGTGAAAATACCTACGCATTAGCAGGTATTTGCTATGAGCGGCTGGTCAACGACAGTCAAATAAGCGTTAATTCTTATTATGAACAAGCGCTGGGCAATCACTTAGGTAGCCACTAAATATTTATTGGCCTTGTACTTAATCAACCTCAAGTGTAATTAAGTTGCACGGTTGCTGGCTCTCTCGGATGACGCTTCTCTCGGTTAACGCATCTTTCGGTATTAGCTCTGGGGAACCATACTTTCAGGGATTGGGCATCTCCCAATCCTCTACCATCCACTTCAAGTGGCGACTCTTGGAAATAGCATATAAAGCTATGCTGTAAAAAACGATTTTCACGCCCGTAATAGTTTCAAACCCCCAGTGATGGTGCATTGTGTAATATATCTGAACGCTTAAGAGTGCCAGTACACCCAACTGAGCCAGTGGTATAACCCATTTTCGCCAAGCTAAATACTCTTTTTTCCACAAACGTTCACGCTGACTAACTAAAACCAAAGCCATTAACACGGGTAAACTGGCTGCTAGCCCTAAACCCAAGCTTTCTTTTTGCGGGTAAAAAAATGCGAGTAGCTCACTGGTTTGAGCACGAGAAGCTAGAGAAAATATAAACGCTAACCAATCTATGCAAAGAAGAATAAGCACGCTATAGAGCCAACGTGGCGGCAGAATTCTCCCTGACTCATCATAAAAAGCTAGCGGTAATTTGAGCATATTTTCACTTCTATGTTTGCAACTTTGAATCTTCAGGACACCATAAGTCCTGATGTTATTTATCTCTAAGAATTGACTAAAGTGGGGGTAGACAACGCTTTTTTAAACCTTCTTGTTGTTGCTTTAACCGTATAATCTGTCGCTTTTAATTTTCATACTCCCCAAAAACGTTTTCCGACGCGCTACTCTAAGTATGCGCTAACAACTTATATCGTTAACGCTAAACATATATACTGCGTCTACGCGGGTTTTCCTGTATAATCCGCGGCCATTTTAAGCTCAGTCATTTTCCAGGTGATATTTTAGATGACAGTAGAAACGTTTAATCCAAACAAAGTAGTAAATAAAACCACCACGCTAGAAACGCCAGTGAAGGTATTAAGTGATAACAAACCTTCGCAGCAAAGCAATGGCAGCAGAATTGGTTTTGTTAGCTTAGGTTGCCCTAAGAACTTAGTTGATTCTGAGCGTATTCTTACTCAACTTCGCACCGAGGGTTATGACGTCGTCCCTACCTATAACGATTCAGATCTCGTTATCGTTAATACGTGTGGCTTCATTGATGCGGCAGTTGAAGAGTCGCTAGATACCATCGGTGAAGCACTTAAAGAAAACGGTAAAGTTATCGTGACTGGCTGCCTCGGTGTTAAAGAGGACGAAATTAGAGAGCTTCACCCGAACGTGTTAGCGATTACTGGCCCTCACGCCTACGAAACGGTAGTGGAACAAGTACACGATCATCTTCCAAAGCCACAGCACAATCCGTTTGAAGATCTTATTCCTGACCATGGTGTAAAATTAACGCCGCGTCACTATGCGTACCTGAAAATTTCAGAAGGATGTAACCACCGTTGCACATTCTGCATTATTCCTTCTATGCGAGGTGACTTAGTCAGCCGCCCAGTTGGTAACGTACTAGATGAAGCTAAGCGTTTGAAAGACGCAGGTGTTAAAGAGCTATTGGTTATTTCACAAGACACTAGCGCCTATGGTGTTGATGTTAAACACAGAACGGGGTTCTGGAACGGCATGCCAGTTAAAGCGCACATGCAACAACTGTGTGAAAAGCTTGGTGAAATGGGCATTTGGGTCCGTTTACACTATGTATACCCTTACCCGCACGTCGATGACCTTATACCGCTAATGAACGAAGGTAAAATTCTTCCGTACTTGGATATTCCCTTCCAACACGCCAATAAACGCATTCTTAAATTAATGAAGCGCCCAGGCAGTGCCGAGCGCGTTCTTGAACGCGTTAAGAAATGGCGCGAGCAGTGCCCGTCGCTGGTTATTCGCTCAACATTTATTGTTGGCTTTCCGGGCGAAACAGAAGAAGAGTTTGAAGAACTATTGGATTTCCTTCGTGAGGCCCAGCTTGATCGCGTTGGCGCATTTGCCTATTCACCCGTTGAAGGGGCAAGAGCAAACGACTTGCCTGACCCAGTACCGGAGGATATAAAACAAACCCGCCTTGCGCGCTTTATGGAAGTACAGGGTGAAATCAGTCAAGCTCGTTTACAAGCCAGAATTGGCAACGAATATCAAGTAGTCATTGACAGTGTTGATGCAGAAGGTGCTGTAGGTCGTACTTACGCAGATGCGCCAGAAGTTGACGGCCTGGTTCACTTAAACGGTGTTTATGATGTAAAACCGGGCGATCGTGTATGGGCAGAAGTAATCCATGCTAACGAGCACGACGTGTGGGCTGTACTGTCTGAAGATCAGGACGAAGAAGAAGGCGCTGACGTAGCAAGCTAACAGAAAGCCAAAAAAGAGCTTAGAAAGCGGCTTTTAAATTGACCTTAATACGCCGCTTGTTTACTTGTTAGAAATTGAAAACCTATCGGAACTATCGCCGATAGGTTTTTTATTGTCCGAGAGCGGCGGAAGATAAAGGTACTGCCTACCAAGGCAATACTTCACCATTTGAATGAATAAAGCGACCTGCGTTAGTTACATCTAGTTCATCAATACGTTGTGACAAACGTTCAGCGCAAGTATCCGCATTAATATCCCCTGCTCCATTTACCATTTCAGTCTGCACGAATCCAGGGTGGAAGATACCTACAGCAATTCCTTTAGGCTTTAAATCATTGGCCATAGAAACACCCGCTGCATTTAACGCAGCTTTAGACATTCGATACCCGTAATAACCGCCTGAACCATTGTCAGCCATTGAACCCATGCGACTGGTGATTAACGCAATTTTACTGTCTTGCGCCATTGCAGGCAGCAGTGTTTGCGTAACAAGAAGTGGGCCCATCGCATTAACGCGAAACTGGTAGTCGATAGTGTTTGGGTCCCAGTCATCAAGACTTTCACGTCCAAGTACACCAGCATTGTTGATGAGCAAATCGATATTGATGTCCATTAAAGGAGCAAGTTTTTCAGCCAATGTCTCAGGCTGAGATACATCCACACCTTTGATAATGGTCACACCTGCACTGTTTAGCTCATCACAGCTATTACGACAAGTGGCATAAACCTTTGCGCCACGTGCTTTATATTGCTTGGTAAGCGCAAGGCCTATGCCTCTATTGCCACCGGTAATTACTACGTTCATAACGGTTCCCTTGTTACAATGTGTATGCTTTAAAAAGGTTTCATTAACCTTTCACAAGAACTGGCTGATTCGTTAGGGTTTATCGCTCAATACTAATAAGCGCTAAGCCCTATTTCTGCACTCATTTCTCGTTATTTTATAGTCTTCAAAAGGCGTTCTAGATCTTCTGGTGTATCAATTCCAACCGGAGGCGGTGCTATCGCAACTTCACAGTGAATTTTATCGCCATACCATATAGCACGTAGCTGTTCTAATGACTCTATTTGTTCTAGCGAACTAGGTGCATACGCCACATATTGCTTAATGTATTGAGCGCGGTAGGCATAAATACCTATGTGGCGTTTGTACAGCGACGTGTTTGCAGATTGTGGGTTCGCCATCATGTGATCTCGTTCAAAGGGAATGGGAGAACGCGAGAAGTAGATTGACTCTCCCTTTTCATTCACCAATACCTTTACGATATTTGGATTAAATACGTCTTCAACACTTTCAATTGGCGTAGACAGTGTAGCCATTTGACACTGAGGCGCATTAGCAAGGTTGTCGGCAACCTGTCTGATATTTTCTGCAGGTATAAAGGGTTCGTCACCCTGTACATTCACCACAATAGTAGCGCTGTCAATGCCTTCTTTTTCTACAACCTCGGCAATACGCTCTGTTCCTGATTGATGATTAACTGACGTCATACAGACTTTGGCAAAACCGGCCACTACGTTTTGAATGCGCTCATCGTCGGTTGCCACTATGATGGTATCGGCGCCCGCCTCCTTAGCACGCTCAACGACGTGTTGAATCATTGGTTTACCGCCAATTAACGCTAAAGGTTTGCCTGGAAACCGACTTGAGCCATACCGAGCGGGTATCACAACTGTAAATGACATAACTTTTATTTGCCCCTACTTACCACTTAATTAAACGTTTTATTAGCGCGTTGCGTCTACATCGTCTAACGACAATGCTGTTGCTTTACTCTCGATAAGTACAGGGATGCCATCTTTAATATCAAAAGCCAATCTATCAAATCGACACACTAACTGGGTGCTATCATCACTCAGAACTAATTTTCCCTTACACACTGGGCAAGCCAAAACTTCTAAAAGCTTCTTATCAAAGGCCATTGTTATTATTCCTGTCCGTTTTGGTGAATCTTTAAACCTGCTTTGGCAAGTTTTACGTTTACTAAATTAAAAAAATCTGGCGCCAAATAAGCGGTAACGGGTAAAAACCAGCAATCGTCGTGGGCGAAGGATGCCGCTTTCACCGCATCTTTTTCCGTCATTAACACTCTGCCATTGGTTATATCTGAAGGCGTTATAGCATGATGATCAGCCAATGGAGTAGCAGAAGAAAGTTGAATACCCATTTCTCTAAGCTGAGAAAAAAAGCGTTGTGGAGAACCGATACCAGCAATTGCGCTGCAAGGCACTTTTTTAATCTCTTCAAGCGTTGTGGTTTTCACTCTGTTAGCCACACAGGTAAAATCCCCTGCGACTAACGTCATCAAATATTGAGGCGCTACGGCATTATTGAATGTTGGCATTGAACGGCTGTTATGGATTAGCGCATCAACGGTATTTAAACGCCATTGCCCTTCACGTAGTGGCCCCATTGGTAACAAAAAACCGCTTCCCACTTTTCTGTCATCCATTACCACAACTTCAACATCGCGATGAAGCGCGTAATGCTGAAGGCCATCATCACAGATAATTAAATCACATTGCAACTCGTCACTTAAATAAGCGGCACCGCGGGCGCGTACTGGGTCGATAACTACATCACACTGGCTTCTTATAGCTAATAAGCGGGGCTCGTCGCCTACCTCAGTAGCATCATCCTCGCCGTTAACTAATCGAGGATAAAACGGTGACGTAGCGCCATACCCGCGACTCAAAATACCTACCTTTACGCCTTGCTTTTGATAGTAATCGGCTAACGCCACTACAACCGGAGTTTTACCGTTACCACCTACCGAAATATTGCCAACTACGATGACAGGCGCACTCGCTTTGTAAGCTTTTTTAAGACCTACTTTAAATAATAAACGTCGAAGTGCTGAGACAAAGTAAAACAACAGCGCAAGCGGTGATAGCAGCCACACTAATGGATGGCCAAAATACCACTTATCGTGCTTGGTTTTACTTTGCAATTGACTCACTTAGCCTCACCAAATTGCAGTGCGTGCAGCTGTGCGTAATGACCACCTTTTTCAAGCAACTCGTTGTGTTTGCCTTTCTCGAGAATGCGGCCTTGTTCAACCACCATAATGCAGTCTGCATTTTCAATGGTAGACAAACGGTGGGCCACAACAATACTCGTACAACGTTTTTGCAGCGTTTCCAGCGCACCTTGAATTAAGCGCTCAGACTCAGTATCAAGGGCAGAAGTCGCTTCGTCCAAAATCAGAATGGGCGCTTCGGCAAGGATTGCCCGAGCAATAGCAATACGCTGTCGCTGACCACCCGATAGCATTAGGCCATTTTCACCGATAACCGTATCTAAACCATCAGGTAGGTTCGATAAGAACTCTTCAACATGCGCCATCTTAGCTGCATTCTCAATGTCTTTTCGAGATACATTCTCTCGCGCACCATAAGCAATGTTGTTCGCAATAGAATCGTTAAATAGCGTCACATTTTGTGAAACCACGGCAAACTGCGCTCGCAGATTTTTTAGGTCAATGTCGTTAAGCGGCTTATCGTCTAGGCGTATTTCACCTTCTTGCGGTACGTAAAAACGCGTAAGTAATGATGAGATTGTCGACTTACCACTTCCCGAACGCCCTACTAGGGCAATTGATTGGCCGGGGTTAGCTTTAAAACTCACATTAGACAATGCAGGTGTCTGTTTGCCCGGGTAAGAAAAGGTGACGTCGTCGAATTCTATCTTACCTGTAGCGCGTTCAACCTTTGTTTTACCTTTATCTTCTTCATCAGCTTCATCTAGAATTTCAAAGATACTGGCACACGCTGCCATGCCTTTTTGGAATTGGTTGTTAATGGTAGTGAGCTGTTTTAGAGGCTTCAACAGCATTACCATGCAAAATACGACGTTGATAAATACACCAGCCGTTAGCTTTTCTAGCATGCCTGGCGTACTGGCTATAAACAGAACAACAGCAAGCGCTATTGATGCAATAACCTGAATTGACGATACGCTTAATATAGAGGTCACATGAAGCTTCATCGACTGCTGGCGATTGTGATTATTTTTCTGTTTAAAGCGTTTTTGTTCTATTTCTTGGCCGCCAAACATGATCACAACTTTGTGACCTTTTACCGCCTGCTCTACTGACGACGTAAGGTTGCCCATTGATTTTTGTATGCTTTTGCTAACGATGCGAAAACGTTTACTGACAATAGATACAATCACCGCCACGATAGGGCCAATCAAAAGAAAAATAAGTGAAAGCTGCCATGAGTAATAGAACATGACACATAGCAAACCAATAACCAGCGCGCCTTCTCTGACAAGCGTTAACAAAGCTTTACCAGAAGCGTTAGCTACTTGCTCAGTATCATAAGTGACCTTACTTATAAGCCCGCCAACTGCATGATTATCGTGAAATGACACGGGTAAATGGATGTATTTATCGAACAGCTGTTGGCGCATGCGCATAACAACTTGGGCACCAATCCAGTTTAATGTATAGCTGCCTAAGAAATTAAACACACCGCGCAATAGGAACAATGGAACTATGGCGTACGCAGCCATCCGAAGATAATCTTTATCGTTATTACCTAGCGATTCATCAATCATTGGCTGTAGCTGTGAAAATACAAAAGTATCTACCGCGGAATAACCAATCATACCGATAATGGCAAACACAAAAGGCACTTTGTACGCTTTCAGATACTGTAAAAAGCGCTTAATTTGATAATCCGAGTTGTCGGCTTGTTGCATGTAGTTTTTTTAACCTGTTTAAAACGTTAACGAAAACGCGTTAAGAGTATTGTACTCGTTCTCACTCTAATTCACTAATATAGAGGCAAAATTGGTTAGTCTGCCAACTAACTGAACAATGTGTGGTCACTTCACTATAATACCAACCCTCATAGGTAATTGCCCACTCAGAAGGCGCTGGCAAGGTTTCTAGCAAAGCGTGGGAATGCAGGAATGGCTTTTTACTGTATATAAGCTTTTAAAGTGCCGGCTTTTGAGGTGTCGGCTTTTGAGAGGCTAGTTATTATTGAGATAGGGTTGTGCTTCTAAATGTCGGGGGCTAATGCCTCTCAAATACCAGCGTTTATGCAAAGTATCTCGCTGGGTATCTATGTGATAACTGCCCTGAGTAAACGTGGCCCTTACATAGCCGTGATAACTGGTTAAATACTGCTTTACTTTATGATGCTTGTATCGCCTAGCCACTTCACGTGCCGGAAACTGCCAGCGATTCTCGAAACCTTGGGTAAAGATCACAGCCTCTGGCGCTATATGCTCTATAAAAATATCGGTAGATGAGGTCTTGCTACCGTGATGAGGCGCGATAAGAATATCAGCACTTAAATTTGAAAAGCTTGGTATTAACGCACTTTCTTTTGCTGAACTCTCTTCTATTTCACGTGTTCCGTTTATTTTGCGAGTGGCGTTTATTTCACGTGTGATCAGGGCGTACTCGCTCGCCTTTTCAATATCGCCGGGTATAAGAACGCTGCCAGAGTGACCAGAAACTTTAACCACACAGGACATGGCATTATTGTCTTGCTTATTGCCTTTTGGCGGCCATAAAAATTCAATGGTCAAATTCTGCCAATAAACACGCTTGCCTCGTTCGCATCCCGCGGTAGGTGAATGAAAGCTGGCGTGTGCTGCCAAACTATGAAGTTTAACCGCAGATAAGCCTCCCGCGTGATCGTTATCACTATGTGTATGAATAACAACATCGATGCTTGAAACATGTGTACTTTCCAGAAAAGGCAGTAGGTGTGCGGTCGCTGTGTGAGCAATACCGTTAAACTGAGCACCAGTATCAATAATGATTGCTCTACTCCCTCTTGTAATAGCGATCGCGCTAGCTTGGCCAGCATCAAAAACGTGAAGTGCCCAAGGCTCCTCATTAACGGGTAACCATTTTTGAATAAAACTAAAAAAGGGAATGGACAAAATTAGGATACATACTTTTTTGTAGCGCCATTGAGGCAACAGAAAAATAACAAAAGCAGCAAGCAAACAAAACGTAGCGCCATTCCCCTCGTGAACATTAACTGCACTTAATGAAAAGCCACTAAGCAAGTTTAGGAATGACAATAAATACCCCAAACACCCATCACTTGTTTGAAATAGTGTGCTTGCTAATTCTTGGACTGGCCCGAAATGAACAAAATGAAGCAGCAATAGAGAGAGTAAACAAACAGGCAGCAGCAAAGTTATAACAGGTAAGGCAATCAAGTTTGCTATTAGCGCAATAATACTTGCACTATCAAACCATATGATTGTTAGCGGCATCATTATCAGCGTTAACGCTATTTGCAACTTTATTAGCGACACATACCAAGGTAAGCGCTGTAGCCCCCATGTGGTCACTAAAAACCAAATACACACCACCGCACCTACGCTTAAGTAAAAGCTTGCACTTAACATAGAAAGCGGGAAAAGCAGCAAACTTAACACCAGCATAGCTAACGCAATATTTATTGGCCTCCATGCATTACGTGAAAGCGACAATACGCAGCCAATAGCTATAAGAACCCAGGCTCGCACAACGGGCAATGCACTTCCGCTTAACAACGCGTAAAAAAAACAAATAACCACAAGCAAGCAAAGCACCATGGTTCTAATCGGCGCTTTAATAGTTAGTAACTTTGAACGTCGATTAGTTTTGCTCTCTCGATTTACTGTCTTTAATCTTAGACCTGTTATGCTGGCTAAGCAGTAATGCACACGGCCGAATATATCGAAAACGTGTCTGAGTATGAAAACTATCGGGTTAAAAGCTAGTAAGCATACCCCGGCAATAAGTGATAAGTGCATACCGGATATGCTAAATATGTGCCCAGTACCTGTGCGTTGTAACAGTACCCAGTTGTCTTTCGTAAACCCAGCCTTATCGCCAAGCAGTAGCGCCCGCCACCAATTGAGGTTATTGAGATTCAGCGCTTCTAGCGTTGTCGCAAGGTCATAGCGCAATGAATGCTCATGCGCGGTTTTATCGTGCTCTATAGATTTAATATATCCAGTAACATGAATAAACTGACTGACCAGCAGTTGCTGGCGGCTTGCGCCAACGGGATTGGCCGTACCGTATGCAGGTTTAAGTTTAACAACCGCTGTAAACATGTCGCCATTGTGCAAACATTTAAGTCCAACAGACTTTTCTGAAGCTTGCGGTCTCGCGCGCTGCTTTACATCGTCTAAATCACGTTGTGAGCGTTGCACTCGCTCAACATTGTCACTTAAATACTTGTATTGCTTGTGAGCAAGGCGAGCTCTAAAATTGAAAGCGTAAGAAAAAACAGCATTCAGGGGTTTTGGCACTGCGCCTTCATCTAAAAATGTTGCGACGCTCTCACCATTTACCGACGCAATGCTTACCACATAATGAAAAACGGCCTCTGAGTTATTACTTTTATTAGAAACACATCCCTGCGATAAAACTCGCCCCGATATTGTGACATCTTGTTGAATTTTACCCTTGGGCAGTTGCCAAGCGTAGTAAAAATGCCCTACACTCGCCACCCACAGTACGCCGAGTATTAAGCCGCTCACTGCACAACATAGCTGTACATCAAAAATGGTCTTATTGGACCTAGGTTTTTCTAAAGAAAACAGTAAGATGACAACAATAGCTATCACTAATATGGCAATCATCAACGCCATGGTGTGTGTACTTGGAAGTTTTTGCCAAAAAACCGCACTTATTGCGCCAACGCAAAAACAGCTTAGGCAAATTGTGATACGATTGACCATGTTTTCACGTAGCAATTGACAGTAAGTGAACGTTGCTAGTGCAAATCCGTGCTGCGCAATCCCGTTTGCTGTTATTTTTTCTGTCTTTTTTGATTTTATTTTCGAGATGCATTGATATTTATGCCTAAGAAATTTATTCGACGTTTTTTGCCAGATCACCAAAGCATTAAGCAAAACAAAGCGTTAAAAATATTTGGTAGCGTATTGCACGAACCTAATTTATGGCACCTGAACCGTCGCTCTGCATCTGGCGCGTTTGGCATAGGCTTGTTTTTTGCCTTTTGGCCTGTGCCGTTTCAAATGTGGCTTTCTGCAGGTTTAGCTATCCCTTTTCGAGCAAACCTTCCCTTGTCTGTCGCAACAGTCTGGGTAACAAATCCATTTACCATTCCCCCTATATTTTATGGGGCCTACAAAGTGGGTACTACTGTACTTGGGACCAAACCTGAGCATTTTGAATTCCAGTTTAGCTGGCAGTGGGTGGTAGAAAGCATTAACACCATTGGGCCCGCCTTTTTGGTTGGTTGTGGTATTTGCTCTGTGGTTTTCGGATTGGCAGGTTACTTTTCCCTAAACTGGGTATGGCGCTTTCAAGTGAAAAAAGCGTGGGAAAGACGCAGACAAATGCGTAATCAGACGGCTCAATAACAAAGCCCCGTAGAGAAAATAACAGCAAGAGCAAATAGCAGCATTTGCTTTCGATAAGACATAAAAAAACGCCACATCTCATTGTGGCGTTTTTTGTTGGTTTTTATCGGAAGTGAGACTTAAGAATACCTGCGTTTTGCACTTGAACTGCGTTAGGCCGAGGCTCACTATCAAAGAGGCCTCAGTCTAAAAAGCATTCTTAGCGTTTATTTCACAGGTCTATTTTTCATGCTCAGCGAGGAAGGCAACCAACGCAGCTTCATCCCACACGTCTACATCAAGCTCTTGTGCCTTGGTTAATTTAGAACCTGCCTTCTCGCCTGCAACTAGGAAGTCAGTGTTCTTACTCACTGATCCCGCCACCTTAGCACCAAGTAACTGTAGCCGCGCTTTAGCATCTGAACGCCCCATTTCACTTAGCGTACCGGTTATAACGCAGGTTTTACCTTCTAGAGGCAAGTTACCCGAATCAGGCTTTTCAATGGCGGGCCAGTTGATTCCTTCATTTAGAAGTGCGTCAATCACATCAGTGTTATGCGACTCATTAAAGAAGTTGAATATATGGGTAGCTACCACCTCGCCCACATCCTGCACTTCAACTAAAGCTTCTAATGAAGCTTCACGAATCGCTTCTAAGGTTTCAAAATGCGCAGCTAAGTTCGCCGCCGTCGCTTCACCTACTTCACGGATCCCCAATGCGTATAGGAATTTGGCTAAGGTAGTTTGCTTTGATGCTTCAAGGGATGCCAAAAGCTTGCTTGCAGACTTCTCAGCCATACGTTCTAAGCCAACAACATCACCTAATGACAGAGTAAAGAAATCTGCAGGGCTGTGTACAAGATCAGCATCTACTAATTGATCAACAAGCTTATCGCCCAGACCATCTATATCAAACGCTTTGCGCGAGGCAAAATGTTTTAGCGCCTGTTTGCGTTGCGCTGCACAAATTAACCCTCCGGTACAGCGAGCGACTGCTTCATCTTCAAGCTTTTCAACCTGCGAGTCACACACTGGGCACTGGCTTGGGAAACTAATGTCAGTTTCACTACCCGTGCGATTTGCTTCAACCACAGAAACTACCTGAGGAATAACATCACCGGCGCGACGAATGACAACAGTGTCGCCAACTTTAACGCCCAATCGGGAAATTTCATCCTGATTATGTAGTGTGGCATTAGATACGGTTACGCCACCTACAAAAACAGGCTCTAAGCGCGCAACCGGTGTGATTGCCCCAGTTCTGCCCACTTGAAACTCAACGTCCACCAGTTTGGTTACTTCCTCTTGCGCGGGAAATTTCTGCGCAATCGCCCAACGCGGTGCTCGGGCTACAAAACCAAGGGTGTTTTGCAATTCAATGCGGTCTACTTTAAAGACGACGCCATCAATGTCATATGGCAAGTTATCGCGCTTTTCCAAGATATGGTTGTAATAGTTTAAACAACCCTTACCGCCTTCTGCTGTGTCGATATCTGGGCATAGTGGCAGCCCCCATTTCCCCAATTGTGCAAGTCGCGCACTGTGGGTTGAAGGTAAATCAAAGCTTTCCGGTTGTACTACGCCTAGTGAATACGCATAAAACATCAGTGGTCGTTTAGCGGTGATTTTTGAGTCTAACTGACGCAAACTTCCGGCTGCGGCATTGCGCGGATTGGCGAAGACCTTACCGCCAGTTTCTTTTTGATGTTCGTTTAATTTTGCAAAGCCATCTCGCGGCATAAACACTTCACCACGTACCTCGACGCGGTTTGGATAGTGATCGCCGCGAAGGGTTAAAGGTACATTTGAAATAGTACGCACGTTAGCCGTGATGTTTTCGCCTACCTGACCATCGCCCCGCGTTGCAGCGCGAACTAATTCACCATTTTCGTACAAAATACTCACGGCTAAGCCATCTAACTTAGGTTCACAACTAAAATCCAAAGTAGCAGTATCTTTAAGCCTGTCTTTTAAGCGCTTCTCAAATGCCAATAGAGACTCTTCATCGAATGCGTTATCTAGCGACAGCATAGGCACATCGTGTGTAACTTGCTCAAATGCAGACAGCGCAGCGCCTCCAACCTTTTGACTTGGAGAATTTGGGCTCTGTAATTCAGGATATTGTTTTTCAAGCGCTATTAGCGCCTGCATATCTCTATCATAAACGGCATCGGGAACCGATGGGTCGTCTAGTACATAGTATTGGTAATTGTATTCATTTAACGTGTTGCGAAGTTGAGCAACTTGTTGCTTTGCTTGTTCTAAAGAGTCTGACATGGAGTTGTTTTCACGCCGTATAAATAATTAAAAGTTTTACAATTTGTAGCTTAGGTTACTTAACCCAAACGACCTTTTGTTTCAAATGAGGCATTAAACCGCCGTCTTTTTAGTCGGCTAGTATAATTTGCAGCCTCGCTGTAGCGCTATTTAATAGAAAAGGACCTGGGTATGAGCCAAGTCCTTTTTATTACGCTAACACGCAAGCACGTACAAAGCGTGCGATATAGACAGCTGAATAGCTTACGTTAGCTGCGAGCAATCATACGCTTGCGTTCAAATTCACGAATTTTTTCAACGTATTGCTGTAAGCCCTGTTTAGTTAACACGCTTCGACGACCATCTAAAACCTGAGCACCAAACTCGTCTGCCAGTTTACGTGCCGCGTTGTGCATCATATTGAATACTTGATGAGGGTCGCCTTCAATGGGCAATATCATAAACAAAGATACACCTTGGGTCTCAAAATTTTCCAGGTTATCAATATCGAAAACACCAGGTTTAAACATATTGGCTAGGCTAAATAATACTGGCCCCTTGCCATTGGAGTTTACGTGACGATGGAAGATATCCTGGTCGCCAAACTTAAACCCTAGTGTAAGCAACATAGGTAAAAGCGCAGCACCAGAAATAGCTTCACCTTCAGGTGCCCTTACGTTTAACACCAATACTTCGGGTTCAACGGTAGATGACTTTGCTGGCTCTGATGAGCTAGTCGCAGTGTCGCTGTGTGTATCATTTGCACTAAAGCTCTCTTCACCAAAATCAGGGTTACCCTGCTCGCTGGTGTCGAAGTCGATGCGCATTTGGTCATCGCCAAAATTAGGCTCTTCCCGCTTCTTGATCGGTGTTTTGCTTCGCTTACTACGTGCAAAACGTCGCGGCTGTTCATTTTCTTCCTGGCTACCCCGTAATGAAGATGAATCTTCTTGGGCGTCTAAGCTAAAGTCAGCCACTTCGCGCTCGTTTTTAGCCGGTGCTTGAACCGGTGCTGGTTCTTCTTCAAGCGTAGGGTCTACATAAAACTTTTGCGCAGGACGAACGGGTGCTGCTGGCGCTTGTGCGGGTTGTGCCGTGGTTTGATTATCAGAGTACCCATTGTTTGCGCTATTCGCGCTATTCGCGTTAGATGGCGCTGAATAAGGCGCGTCTTGTGCACTTTCATCGCGCTGTGTTTGTGGTGCTGACTCAGCTTCATCGTCGCTTTCTCGAAGCAAGAAACCAGGAGGCTCAGGGAAAGCAGCAACGTTGTCATCACTTTTATTTGATGCGGTATCAATCGAGCGAGCCTGCCCTTTCATGTGTGGCTTGGGGTTTGTTACCACTGAACCATACAGCTTGGGCGCTTCTTGAGCGTTTTCTTTTTCGCTCTCTTTTCCATCCTGTTTTACGGCTGGCGACATTGACGAATTATCATTGCTGCTAGCATTAACGTGTTCTTCGCCAGCATCGTCTTTCTGGCTATGGATGTCACTCGAAGAAGCATATTGAGAAGAGTGATTGCTCTCATCGTTACCGAATTTTTGAGCTTCGCTGCCGTTATCTGGGTTATTCACCGAGTCATCATACGACATGCTAGAAGCTGCGGTTTCTGCTGCGCTGCTCTCGTCTGCTCTATTAGGTGAGTTTTGCGAATTGCTGACCACTCGAACCGCACCAATGCCAAGTTCATCAAAACCTTCCTGTGGTTCGGTTTCTAATTCGTCATTATCCTCCTGCCACTGACGGGGCTCTAAGCGCTCTTTTTCCGAAGGCTTACCGTTTTTACGAATTTTCCAAATACCGTGGGCAAGCACAGCAATGATAAAAACCGTGCCTCCAAGGAGTAAAAATAGACGTAATTGATCTTCCATTTAATTTCTTTCGCCCTTTGTTATGCTTCTGCGAAGGCTACAGCTTCGTCAACGTCTACCGCTACCATACGTGAAACTCCAGGTTCCGCCATAGTAACACCGGTTAAGTGACTAGCCATTTCCATCGCTATTTTATTGTGGGTGATATAAATAAACTGCACTGTTT
This sequence comes from Alteromonas sp. PRIM-21, assembly GCF_027563165.1. Lineage (NCBI taxonomy): Bacteria > Pseudomonadati > Pseudomonadota > Gammaproteobacteria > Alteromonadales > Alteromonadaceae > Alteromonas > Alteromonas sp. PRIM-21. The sequence goes on from NZ_JADOEK010000020.1 coordinate 22,046, forward strand.
GTGACATTTCTGACACTAAGTTACAAAAGCGCCCTACATTTGCATCATCCAATGGTGCATCTACTTCATCCAGCAAGCAAAATGGTGCCGGATTCAATCTGAAAATAGCAAACACCAATGATAAAGCGGTTAATGCTTTTTCTCCACCGCTTAAGAGGTGAATCGTACTATTTTTCTTACCAGGGGGACGAGCCATTATCGTTACCCCAGTCTCTAATAAGTCATCATCGGTAAGCGCAAGGTATGCTGACCCACCGCCGAAGACTTTAGGAAATAGCATTTTAAGGTCTTCGTTAACCTGCTCAAAAGTGTTTGAAAAGCGCGTGCGTGTCTCTTTATCAATTTTTCGAATAGCGGACTGCAGAGTTTCCAACGCATCGGTAAGGTCGTTGTGCTGTGTATCCAAATGAGACTTTCTTTGTGACTGGGTCTCGTATTCCTCGACCGCAGCTAAATTTACCGCTCCTAAACGCTGAAGGTTGGCTTGCGTTTTTTCAAGGTCTTCTTGCCAACGCTTTTCTTCAGCCTCTTCTGGTAAGGTTTCTAAAATGCTTTTCAGTGACTGCTGTGTTTCGTCAAGCTGTTCTAAAATCGTATTTGCGCGTACCCGATACCCTTCAATATCAATGTTTAGTTTATCGATGTTTGTCTGTCGGGTTTGTATGTCTTTACCTAGAGCCTGATGCCCTTTTTCGGCTTCTCGCAACCACTGTTCAATATCTTCAAGGCTTCGCTGCTTAGCGCTTTTTAGTTGCTCTAACTCAGCCTTATTCTCTAGCAGAGACTGAAGCTCTGCTTCCTGAATTTCTTCCGGAGACGTAAGATGCGCTAGTTCTTTTTGCAATCTTTCTTTGCTTTTTATGTATTCTTCACGCTGCTCAAGATTACGCGTAACCTGCTGACTATATAAATTCTGATGATTCTCAAGTTGCTGCTTTTTTAATGCAAGCTCATGATTTTGCGACGTTAATGAATCAACTGAAGCGCGCAATTCCGATGTAGTTCGCTCATTTTCTTCACGTTTCGCATTAACTTCATCAATATGCACTTCGTATTCAAGAATCTGCGCTTCTAGAAGTTCTAACTTTTCAGAAAGTTGTGCTAACTGCTCTTCTTCTTTAGCGAGCATTAACTCTTGTTTTGCCAATTCATCATTAAGTTTGGCGCTGCGAGTAGACTGCTGCTCTTGTTGCATTTCAAGTAAAGAGCGCTTGTTTTTAATCTGAACCCGTTGATTTTCTTTTTCAGCTAAGGCATTTTGAGCCGTATGCTTTCGAGCTTCACTTGCTTCTAAAGCTTGCTTCGCTTCCGCAATGGAATGCTCAACTTCTTCAATGAGACTTTCAATATCTTCAATATTATCTGTAAGCGATTTAATTTTGTTAGCACGCTGTAAAGCACCGTCATTCACCTCACCCGGTTTAACGACCCAATGGGAGCTGGCCCATAAACCTGAAGGTGAGATTGCGCTAGAAAAGCCTTTACCATCGCTTTTCATTTCGGTATCAGTTAAGCGTTCCACCTTACTTGCAAGATCTTCATCGTCTTCGCAAAGGTAAATATCATCAAAAAATGCGGGAACCTGTGCCGGTGAAATGTTGCTACCGCCAAGCTCGGTTAATAAAGCATGAGCTAAAGAGCCGGCTTTTGCAGAACTTACAAACAGGTTTTCGGTGTACACCTTTACGCCGGTGGGCAGACGCGCTTTGTTTTTAAGAAGCTCTTGTACGGGGTAGTTTTTTGCGATTACAGGGTCTCTAGCGTGCTGTAATATAGCCTCAATACAGGGTGCAAGCTTTTGGCTTGAGCTAATTTGTTGCCAAAGCTTTTCTATTCCCTCTAATAGCGTATCTTCAAAGTTAGAAGCGTCTTGCTGAAGTGCTTCTAATGCAGATTTGGTTGATTGGGCGGTTTGCAGCTGCCCCAGTGCATCACGACGTTTCGCTTCAATAGCCTGCACTTCAGCATGCTGTTTTTGGAGTTTCTCGCTGGCTGCTTGAACCGCCTGTTTACCTTCATCAATATCAAAATCTAGCTCGTTTGCTTGCTCTTCTAACAATGCTATTTGATCTGAGTAGTCTTCGTCATCAAGCTGTTTTAGCTCGTCTTGCAGTTCGCTAATACGCTGGGATGTGCGAAGCTGCATACTCATTGTAGACTGAATTTGGCTATGACACTGTTGCACATCTTGTCGAAGCTGGTTGTACGTTTGCTCTTGCTCACGAGCTTTTGCGTTAAACTCTCTTAACGCCTGTTCTACGTCTTCAAAACGCGCTTTTGCATGTTCCAGTTCAGCTTCTTTCAGTACAAGCTCTGGTTCAATGTTTTCAAGCGCCTCGTTTGATACAGCAAGTGCTTCCTGCGCTTCATCAATAGAGTGGTTTAGCAACTCATGCTGTTCGTCGATTCGCGCTAACTCTTGCTCTATTTGCCCTTTTCGCTGTTTCGCATGCAGAGCGTTTTGCTCTAATCGCGTGATTGCATTGCTTGTGGTGAATAACTGCTGCTGCAGATCATCAATGACTTGCTTGGTCTCAACTTGCTTAGTTTTATACGACTCAAGCCCTGCTTCATCACCTTGTAACCTAGCATTCAAATCGTCGACTTCTATTTGCAGTGTTTGCTGCTGCTTTTGCAGCGCTTCAATATGTTCGCTATTTTTAAGAAATCTAATTGCCGCAAGCTGGCCTTTTAACTCTCTGGCCTGTGCGCGCAATGTTTTATAGCGGGTTGCTGCGGCGGCCTGTCGCTGTAATTTTTCTAACTGCTTGCCAAGTTCATCGCGCACATCGTTTAAACGTTCGAGATTATCTTGCGTATGCCTGATGCGATTTTCTGTTTCTCTGCGACGCTCTTTGTACTTTGATATACCCGCAGCTTCTTCAATAAACACGCGCAGTTCTTGTGGCTTAGATTCTATAAGCCGTGAGATCATACCTTGCTCGATAATGGCGTAAGAACGAGGGCCTAACCCCGTTCCTAAAAATAGGTCGGTAACGTCTCGCCTACGACATTTGGTACCGTTGAGGAAGTAAGTCGACGTGGCATCTCGAGTTACTAATCGTTTAACCGACAGCTCGTTGTAGTTAGCAAATTCGCCCGCGATCCGCCCTGCACTGTTATCGAAAACAAGCTCAACGCTACACTGCCCCACGGGTTTTCGTGAAGATGAACCGTTGAAGATCACGTCTGTCATTGCATCGCCGCGTAGGTTCTTCGCTGAACTTTCAACTAATACCCAGCGAACAGCATCAATAACATTGGATTTACCACAGCCGTTCGGGCCAACAATGGCAGTCATTTCCCCGGGAAATGGAATGGTAGTCGGCTCAACGAAGGACTTGAAGCCCGCAAGCTTTATCTTCTTAAGCCTCACGCATCATCCCTCTGATACACAGAGTTGCCGGACGAAATCGTCATAGCTTCAGCCCAATATCCCTTCGTGGGATGCTGAATTTGCGGATGATATGGAAATGATGTAATCACACAGAAGGTTCTTTTGTTATTATGTTTCGACTCTACCAAAACTAACAGCTTGTAACAATTACCATTTCGGCGAGTTAGGCACAGAACGCACCAAGGGCGTATGATAGAGTAAATAGTTAATAAACAAAGCGTTTAAAATAACGCGAAGGAGTATGAATGAGTTCAGGTGGTGTACATTATTTCTTTGAAGGCTTTTCGCTTATAAAGACGAAAGGGCTAAAGCGTTTCGTGTTTGTGCCCCTCACTATAAACCTTGTTCTGTTTTCTGTTGCTTTTTATTTCCTGTTCGGCCAAATAGAAATGGGCATAGCCTATGTTATCGACCTTGTACCTGAATGGTTAGGCTGGATAAAAACGGCCATCAGTTTCTTCTTATGGCCTTTAGCGGTAATCAGCGTGTTACTCATTTTCGCTCTTATTTTTGGCACCCTAGCCAACTGGATTGCCGCGCCTTTCAACGGCGTGTTATCAGAAAAGGTTGAGCGTCATTTAACGGGCCAAGACTTGGGTGATGAAAGCGTTATGTCGTTGGTAAAAGACATTCCGCGCACTGTAGGTCGCGAACTGACTAAACTTATTTGGTATTTACCTCGCGCCATCGGTTTTTTATTGCTGTTCTTTTTCCTACCTATTATCGGTCAAGTGCTTTGGTTCTTATTTAACGCCTGGATGATGGCTATCCAGTATTGTGACTACCCTTATGATAACCACAAGGTAGATTTCACTCGGATGCGCTTGCACCTGGGCGAACACAAAGGAAAAGCAATGACCTTTGGTATGATGGTAAACGTGTTCTCGCTCATTCCTGTAGTGAACTTCATTGTTATGCCAGTAGCAATTTGTGGTGCCACATCTATGTGGGTAAGAGAGCTAAAGCCTACGCTTCGAGGGTAGCGAGAAATAGCCCGTTGCAGTACCTGTGAAGGTGGTTGTTGAATAGGACTATGGCATTATCGAAAAGAGTGTGCGGCTGCTTATTTAGAGCCGGTAAATGCTTCGTACTCAGCTAGCCAGTGGGCCGCCTCTTTTCGATTACCGCTATTGTGAAAAGCTTGGAAGAAATTCATTGAGATGGGCCGCTGCGGATTTTGCTTTTCAAGCTGTTGCTGCCAAAGCACCAGATATAAAGGCGGGATCACGCCGCTATCGTGGTGCTCCATAAACGTAATACGTCGGCTAGGTTTGTAGCTATTAAGCCCCAACACTGAACAGGTTTTAGCCCGAGCAATAATGGTTGCCGGGTCTATTTCCAGCCAATTCTCTACCGTTTCATGTGGTGCATACCAATACTCAGTATCTACAACAACGTTGGGCGGTCTGAAGTCTTCAATTCCATCTTGATCGCACAGTTTGTTTGCCATCCCCTTACCAATAGGGTATTCGTCAGCAAAGCCAGCAAAATGCGCTAGTTCATGCACGAATACTGAATAAGCGTCACTAATATCCAAATACATTACACCATTTTGAACATTCGCTTTACCCTGCTCGGCCACTACTACTGCATGGCTAAATTTACGCTTTTTGGCGATATTGGCTAACGGAGTAATATTGCAACCCAAGATACCCGCCCTTTTATAGTTAGCGTCGCATTCCAGCACATCGGTTTTCAGCCAAATAGGCGGAGCTAAACAAATAGAAAGGTTTTTAAGGCGCGAATCATTGTTATATGACTGATAAAGTTCGTGTGCTCGCATGATGGTCGCCAAGCTTGTAGCGAAAGGTTGAACTCGCTGCAGGCAATTTGCTTTACCCTCCCAATTGAAAGCGCCAGATTGCCTTGTTGCTTGCGCCACTGAATACGGAGAATAAAGTTTGATGGCTTCTAGCGCTTTCTCCGCCTGCTGATGGCCTTTTTTCGCCGCAAAATTAAAATGCGACTTAGCCTCTGAGAATTCACCCTCGCCCCATAAAAGCCTTGCGTACTTAAACGCGCTTTGCATGTCTAAGGTTGCTGTAGCTGCCAGCAAAGGCTTCGCTAACTGCTGTTGACCGTGAAGTAGGTACCAATCGGCCAGCGCAGCCTGTGCAGGCAAATAGTCTTGTGACGCTGCGCGTATCAGCCACTTTTCTCGCTTTTCTGGCGAATCGGTAGACATCGCGAAGGCCAGTTGTGCTTCAGCTACATCGCCAAGTGCTGCTAAGCGCATAAAACGCTCTGAAGCACCCTCTTCGCCTAAAATTTGGTACAACAGCCACGCAGCGTCGGCATTTTCTAGATTAACAAGCTTCTCTAGAAAATAGGTCGCTGTCTTTTGATCAATGGAATCTGTAGAGGAAAAGCCGTTGTTATATGCACTCTCAAATATCTCGAGCATGTGGAGTTGTGCAATGTCACTACCCTGCTTTGCAGCCAACCAAAGCAGCGCTAGCGCGTTATCTCGTGGATTATTTTCAAGGGAAGTATCATTGCTTTTAGGGGCGATAGTATCGGACTGAACGCTATCAGAGGTACCAGATTCCTCAACTTCTAATAAGGTACTATCTAATATGGCGCCATCTACGCTTGGGTGCGATGGTAATAGCACGCTAATTGCGTTAGAGATAAGTTGAGGGGCATAGCGCCCGCTATCGCCCGCAACAATAAGCAGTGCAAAGACTGCTAAAAATAAGCCTCGCATAATGCTTTGCGCTTACTCTTCGCTAACTACACCGTTGCTAGCTTTATCACGCAAACGGTTAAGCTCCATTCTTGCGTAACGATGTTCTACGTAGTCGAACACGTTTGTACTTAGCGCAAGCTTGAAGTAATTAGATGCGATGCCGCTATTTCCGCGTAAAGAATGAAACTTACCTAAGTAAAAATACGCTTCGCATAGACGGTCAGTTAGCGCTTTTTGGCTTTTAACACCGTTAAGCAATGAGTTAAGTACATCGTTTTCATCGACAGTACCTAGAAACAAATCCACCAGCGAAGTTGCCCAATGATTGTTGTCTAGCATAGGGCGAATAGACGCTAAGTAAGTTTGGCCTTCCATTTCTGACACATCGTAATGCGCGAAGTAAGACCAAAGTGCACGAAACGGATCGCTGTTATCTTTTTCAAAAAAGTGATTAAGGTCGCTAGTGGCAAGTTCTGCACGGCCACCGTAATAAAGCGCGATGCCACGGTTTAAGAACGCGAAATCGTACTCAGGGTTAATTTCCAACGTAGAGTCAAATGCGTCGTAAGCCTGAATGAAGTCACTCTGCTGGATATAATGAATACCCATAGAATTATAGGCTTCTGCTAAATCAGGCTTTAAATTAATGGCCTGGGTGTAATCGAACTGCGCTAAACCTGCAAGGCCTACGCTGTCGTAAAGCATGCCTCGTTGAAAATGAAGTTCAGCTTTATCTTCATCTGAAAGCGCCGGGCTAGTTAGCACTTGATTATAACGCGCAATCGCCATCTCAGAACGAGGATTAATAGGTGCAGGCTCGGCTAAAAGCAAATTTCCCATTTGTGGTCTTTCTGAAACAGGGGTTGTTTGCGCACAACCGGTTAAAATAGCAGCGAATAGAGAAAAAAAGATGAGACTAACGTTTCTGCACATGGTAAAAAAGCATTCTATAAAAAAAGAAAAAACCGCCTGAGCATTTAATATACGCTTGTCCGCGGCGCTAATGCCGCCAACCTTCTCGCATTTGATGATAAAAGTAAAGCGTATTGGGTGGTTAACACAGGTAGCTATGAAGAAAAATAATTTAGAACAACTATCACAACTTGCTTTTAACGCACAGAAAAACTCTCATTCACCCTATTCCAATTTTAAAGTTGGCGCGGCTGTACTTACCTCTAGTGGAGAGACCTTTGCAGGGTGTAACGTAGAAAGCGCGGCCTTCCCTTTAGGCCAATGTGCTGAGGCCACGGCCATCGGCAATATGGTTACGCATGGTGAAAAACGCATTTCACACATTGTTATTGCCAGCCCGAACGATGAATTTTGTTTCCCGTGTGGCGGCTGTAGACAAAAAATTGCTGAATTTGCGCCAGATGAAACCCCGGTAACCATGGTTAGTCAAAGCGGAGAGAAGTTTGAAACCACAATTGGTGAATTACTCCCCAATGCCTTTAGGGCGCACGATTTAGACAAATAGGTTTATTAACCATACCTTGCAATAAACGAGGCTCAGGCAGTTTTCACATCTACCAGCCTCGTTTTTGTGTTTCTATTAATAAATAGAACACATTTATATATCAGCACATCAATGGCTTAGTAGACTGTTTGATAGACAATATCCTTCCTCGACTATCGAATGCTAACGCAACTTGGGTACCCACGTTAATATCCCCTTCTATACGGCCATTAATATCTAACGATGCAATAAGGCTCTCAGAAACAACAACTTGCTGATTTTCACAATTTACTAATAGCCAATAACCATCTTGTGATTGCAATGTAGCTGGCTGCTGGGTTACCGCTTTAGCTACTAAACTACTCTCGACATATTGGCGAGTGTATGCATTGAAACGGGCTTGATAGTCATTATTGAGATTATTAGCCAGCATTTTGTCTTCACCTGCAAAACCGTGGTAATGAACAATATCTACGCTGTGTGCAGCAGTTTGCATACCTGGCGAGTGGCGGCTTTGGAATGTTCCAATATTGTACACCCCGAGCATGGCAACAATAGCAAAAGCCACAGCGGTAAATCGAAGGGTTGATGACGCAAAATAGGCACGAAGGTGCGAAGCCACAGTAGCGAACATACGCTCTGAGTCACTGCCGTTTGCTTTAGCCTTGTTGTGCGCAAGCACGTTGGCGCGTACCCGGGCGTTTGCTTTTTGAGCTATTGAATCATTTTGCTTTTGGACCAGCTGACTGCGTCTGAAGGCTTCTTGTAGCTCTTTATCTGAAATAGACATGATTACAATTTCTCCAGCATAATTTTAAGACTGTCTTTGGCATATCGAATTCGTGTTTTAACCGTTTCTTTTTCAGCGCCGCACATATCAGCTATTTGCGATAAACTAAACCCCTCAAACTGCAGTGAAAGCGCCTCTTTCTGTTTGTAAGGCAATTGCGCTAAACAAGCTTTAAACACGTCTTTTTCTAATCCTTTAGCAACATCGTTTTCTACCGAAGAGTGCGCGTGCTTAACTAGCTCAGAAACACTAAATTCCTCTACAGCCTCGTTACTATATTCAAGCTTGGCGTTTTTACGAAACTCATCAATAAGTGCTCGCCTACCAATGGTGAACAGCCAAGCTTGGAAATTGTCGCCACTTTTAAATAAATGGCGGTGCTCAATAACTTTTATCCATGTACGCTGACATATATCTTCAGCTATGGAGCTGTCGCTTAATACCTTAAGAAAATAAAATAGCTTGGTACTGTGTAAATCAAAAAGTGCGGCTAACGATGCTTCATCACCTTTTGCGCTATATTGCAGCATTAGCCTTTCACTCACTCCCAGCGCTCTTTCACGCTTACCTTGAAACAGGCTTTGCAAGCTTGCGCCTATACTCATAGGCTATCCTTATTGTTCTAGTTTGAAATCTAATACTACAACCATACCCGGTTGACTAACAGGTTTACCGCCGTCCAGCTTAGGCTTGTACTTCCATTTTTTAAGCGCGCGGCGTGCTGCTCTGTCAAACACACGCTTGGGCTCAGAATCTAATACCTTTATATCCGATACAGCGCCGCTAGCACTTACCGTAAACCCAAGCTTTACCCAACCTTCAACACCATCTCGACTCGCCTCTGGCGGATACGTAGGATCAACCCTAAATTGAGGCGTAGCCTGCATATCACCTTGGGCACTATTTAAATTTATTGATAAATTTAACGCAGTATTAGGAACCTGAGTGTTTATTTCGAAATTACCTGGGCCATCATTTGGCTCGGGGTCAATCTCGACTACTTTTTGCGGCGGCGTTTTTATGACTTGCTTAATTGGCGCAATGGGCTTTTTTGTAATAATCCGTTCTTCTTCAGGCTGATAAATGACGGGTTCAAAAAGCACAGGCGGCGCTTCGCTGATATTCACTTTATCTTGCCTGATAAGCTCTGCCATCAAAACGAATAGACCAACAGTAACCGCTCCACCAGCAAGACCAATGGTGGCAAGGTTTATAGCCCGTTTGTGGAAAGGCGCTTTTGCAAAAGGTAATACACTGGGTTGTTTCAGAACTTGCGAATTAGCGCTTGGTAGAATTGTTGTTTGCATGTTGTTCCCCCTTTTTTCACTAAACGGAGGAACTTAATAAAAGGGGTGAAAATATTTATTGTTTTTCTACAATTGCTTTTGCAGTTTTTATAGCAAGCTTGGCAGCCCTCTAATCATTATTTTCATCTTGGCGCTTATTCAGCTTCGCTGCTGCCATAAGACCAATAATAAAAATGGCGAAGATAACCACGCCTACCCAAATCAATACGTTAAAAAGAAAGTCCATGTCATTCCCTAATCACAGTTTTATGATTTAACTTTAACATTTATTTGACTGAGTAGGCGAATTAGATCATCCAGCCTATTTACTTCATAAACTATGTTATTGAGATTTTTCTATACCAATAGCCATTACAGACTGACCGTCTTTAATGGCTGGCATTTGATTAACCATCATAACCGTACCATCAACAGGCGATTTGAGGGATTCAACTAAATTACCAAAATAGTCGGTGACCTTACCTATGTCTTGCCCAGTTGACACTTTATCGCCTATCTCCACCGAGGCCTTGAAAAAACCGGTTTTTGAGCTTTTAGGGTATTTAATGGTTTCGTAGATAATTGGCGCAGGGTGCGGTTTTGACTGTTCTGGCAACATCTTTAAAAAATACATAGCGTTCTTAGCCACCTCTAGCGCTTTCTCTACAGACTCTTCATCTGTTTGCGCTAAGTGCCCTATTTCGGTAGTAAGACCAGGCTTTCCCCTTGTCATCGCTGTGTTAGGGTATGAAATTGAATTGTTAGGGTCTCTTGGGCGGTCGCCATACATAACAATATGCTGCATGCCAGTTGCTTTCGCGAATTCAAATGTTAAAGCGTCAAGTTCTTCGTCGCCCACAAAAGGAGAATACACATGATTCAATAACGTTTGGTTTGCACTGCCAGAATGCATGTCTATTAAAAAGTCAGCTTTGCCTATAAACTCTCTGGTTAACAACTCAGCAATTTGTTCTGTCGGTGTGCCATCCGCGCTCCCTGGAAACTCCCTATTCAGGTTTTTCTCATCTTTAGGATTTAACGCAATTCTATTTGCATGGAACCCATCTAAGTTTGCCAAGTGCAGTACAACCAACACACCGCTCATCTCATTAGGATTAAGGTTTTGCTGAAGTTGTTGTAAGGCGTACATAGACGGGAACTCATCACCATGAATGCCAGCGGTAAGTAGCAGTACTGGACCGTCTTCTTTTCCGTTTATAACCGTCACCGGCAGCGTTATATTTTTCTCTGTAGCAAGGTAGGACGTTTTCTGACCCGTTTGGGTGGTCACGCCCATCAATTCATAAGGTTCATTTGCGCTAGCGTTTAGGCTAAACGCAGTACAGAGGGAAAAAAGAACACCGGCTAACGCTTTCTTTTTCAACGACATACTTAAAGACTCATTGGTAAATAACGCACTAGTAAGCCAGAACGTTTAAGGATAATCAATAATGAGTATTTTAAAGCACCTTTTAATTAAGCTTTTACCTAAGCCTGCTATCTAAAAGTTCCTGAAATGGCTTTGGCAACGCATTACGGGCTTTACGGGTGATCTTAACTTCATGTTTTTGCCACAATATTCCTATATACACCACGCCTAAACCAATAGCCGTTAAGGCAACAGGAAAAAGCCAACTGTCTCTAAACACATTCGAGGCCAAGTGCCCTAAATAGAAACAGCTGCCTAACGCGCCAAATATTACAAATACTTTTCGGACCAATAATGCGCCTAGCCCAACCATGACTAGGTTTATACAAAAATAGAAAAACTTTGAAAGTTCGCTGTCTGAGTTTTGGCTAGTGAGCCCGCCCCAAAACGTAATAACGCCGAATAAATATAACCAAAATGCGTAGTCGGCAGTGTGCCTTGACCGTAAGTCAACCCAAAACGCCAGTAAGGTCATAAACATGCCGAAGTACATGGATACTTGTGCGCGGAATTCCCATGTGTATGAATTCCACATGTTGTTTTGGTCGATGAGAAGCATGACAGCATCCATACTGATGTACCACAGTGTTACTGCTATAGGCATTATCAAAAATGGATACTTGTACCGCCAAGCTACTATCATGCCGGTCACCAATGTGCCAAGTTCCATGTACAACCACAGCCATTTAACGCGTGTATGAAACTGACGATAGACTGCATCGTTCTCGGGCCAAAGGCCAAGCCACTGTTGAAAACCGTAGATAGCAAGCGGTGTTAAACACACTACAAAGGTTGCGCAAATACCGGCAGGAATAATAAGGTTTTTATTTGCTAAAGAGTTAGTAAGTTTTATCCCTACACCAGCGTAGAGCAATGATATGAAGATTATCCCCAGCCCCCCAAATTGTTCCCACCCTAAATTCATAAACAAAGTCATGGCGCCAATAGCGATAAGGCCGCCCAAGTAATAGAGAATGTGGGTAAAGGTGAAAGCGGGAGTATGCTGGCTTTCTGCCTGAAAGAAGCTGTAGAGGTCAACGCCTTGCTGTTCAGAGATGATCTTCTTCGCTACTGCTTTTTGAATAGTTGCTTTCGTTACTTCCATGTAATTCTCTGAATTAGCTTGTAGAAATTAGAGCTTTTACTTTACTGGGTTATAAGTAAAAAGCCAGCCAAGAGAAGTTACAGAGTATTACTCGTCGCTTTTTCGTAAGCCTTCTCAGATTTGTTCCACATTAAGTGGCCAAAAGCGATACCTGTAATGGGAAAGATGATTAAAGCAATGATTGGGCGTACCCAAATATTCTGTGATGGTTCGATAAGTTCAATCAATACGGACCACAGGATAGCCGTTGTGACGCCCCACCCCAAAACACCGTTTACTAAAACAAAGCGCTGTTTGCCTTTTTTTCGTATTTTCGCCCACTTATTCATATTCATGAAAATATCCTTTTTAGATATTAAGCAATCAGTACAAGGCAAACAAAAACAATGATTAGGCTAACTACACCAACCGCAAAGGTCCTTCCTTCATCTCTACCCGCTCGCGGGTATTTGCCAAAGGTTAAAAGCTTAAGCACCACATGGCCTATACCTTTTATAACAAATTCAATGATAGCTTCTACCACTATCCACTTAAGTATTCGAAGTACAAAGCGGCCTAGCGGTTCTAAAACGTCTTCCATAACTTTAATGCTCTTAATTGCTTTTATTAAATAGCGCTTTTGTTAAATAGTGCTTTTATTAAACGGCGGCTGTCTTTTAATGTTGTCGCTAACGAAGCACTTTAATCAGCCTTCTCGTTCTTCTAACGGCAATACTATAAGCCAATTTCACCAATAAAAATCAAGGTCCACATAGCCAACACAGCGACAAAATTGATAGTAAACACCATACCACGCAATCTAATATTGTTGATAAATATTTGAACAATGCTGTGCATCACTCTGCCAATTACAAATACCCAAGCCAAGTAGATTTGCACACTGTCTATTGGCTCATCCATTGCGATAAGCAATACACTGGCAATGTAAAAAAATATTGGCCACTCGAATTGATTGCTTAGGTTCGCACTGATTTTAGGCTGAATATTGCTGAAAGGGTTTGAACCATCTTTGCTCTGCCCCACTCCCCATACAACTGGTGCGCGAGCTATGGTGAGTAATGCGTAAAGTACAGTGCAAAGAAGTACATGCGTAAATAGCGGAAGTATTAAACTGGACATATTAATGGGCTACACATTCACTTTATACTTCAAATCAAGGGCTTCATCACCTGTCATTCCACGGAAACCCCACTGATACTTTTCTTGTTCTTTAATTGTAATCTCAATATCTACAGGCGAAATTCCTAACTCTAGTTCAATTTGTTTAAACAATGTTTTTATCAGTGACTTTTGCGTGTGTATTTCTCGCCCTTTCATCATGTTTAATTCGATAACTGTGTATGCCTCGGTTCTACCGTCAGGGTAAAAGAAGTCGTCTTTTGACAGCGGCACAAAGCGATGCGCTCTTTTATTTTCAGGTAAGCCTAAGACTGATTGCATACATGAATGTATAACATCTGATAGCTTGCGTTTTATTGGGTTTAATTGTTCGTCTATGCCATAGATTACGATCACGTTGCCGTCCTTTGCGTTTATTGTATTGCGAACGGAGTTTTAGTTATTTTAAGCAGGCTTAACACCTTACCATTACTCTTCGTATTTTCTTATCACTGCTACTTTACCATCTTCAATCTCTAGCACTTCTAATGTTAGATACTCTAGTTCAATTAGTTCTTTAGTTTGCGGGTGAATCCCCTTACTCGTTGTAGTGTATGAAATAGCTACCGCATTGTGCGCAGGTATAATGTGGTTGAGTTGGGCGGTATAAGAGACGTGTGCACCTAAGTAATAAAGCATCCCCTCGCGAATGCGCGCTTTACCATCGGGCATGCGGGAATCGTCAGAATCGTACGGTAAATGCTGATGAGCTACGTCAGCACTAAGAAACGATAGATATTTATCTAAATCATGCTCTGTAGCATTAGGAGATTGCGTTGCTGACCACGCATTAAAGTATTGTCTGCCAAGTTCTTCTAAATCAGTTTGAGCAAATACTTGTATCGACCACAAATAAATAAGCGCTGAAAGTAAAACGCTTTTCATGAAAACCTCCCTGTTTGGTTTTGCTCAAACGCTACGCTAGGCTTCACTTATCGCCTTGCTAACATTTGAGTTTCAAAGCTTCGATTGCTCGTTAGCGTTAGTTGAAAATAGCATAACTAACATTGCACGGACACTATAAATCTATGAAAATTGAGTAGATTAACAGCCAAAGAATTTGGCAGCCGTAACTTAGGCGTTAACAAAGCCCAGGTACAGTTTTTAGTTCAAGGGATTTGGCTACTTTATAAGAAAAGAAAACGCAGCCTACAAGAAGGGGCAAAGAAGCCTGTCTTGTTTAATTACCTAAAAGCTGGAAGTGATACGAAAGACAACCAACCGCATATCCTCCTGATTAAACATCTTGGCTTAAGCACATTATTTTATAGGTTGACGCTCAATAAGCCTTCCTTGCATAGTAACTCCTACGTAGTTTTCAGGATTATCAAGAAAGAATATAAAAACCTGCATGATTTTAAGTTCATTGCTTAGCAAACAATCGTATTTTTTTAAAGCAACATTCTTAATACCTAACTCCATGTTTCTATTTTTAGATTTAAACCAATTTTGAACTTTAGACGTTGCTTGGTTTATATCTAATAGAGGCACTTCGGTTTCAATTAACCCCAGAGTATCACTATGAAAATCACTTTCGATAAAAAACATACCTTCATTGTTTCCATTCACCATTAAGGGCATCTTTAAACAATCAAACCTTTCTCTTTCTGCATCACCAAATGCATTAAATGGTAATATACTCGCCAATAATATGAACAGATATCGCATAACTACCCTTTGCTATTGTTTCGGCAAGCCCGCGAGAAAAATTATTCGTTCGTTATTCATTACGTTGGTCATTGATACAATTAATGTAACCGTCAGCACTTTCTTTCCAGCTTGGTTCCGTTTTACTTAACCTTTCAAAAAGTTTGAGGGCGTCGTCATGTTTATCGAGCTTGTATAAAGCCCGAGCTTTAGCCCACACGAAGTCAGACTCTCCAGGAAACATTTTTATATAAGAATCTACGTTTTCGAGGATAGAGTTGTATTCAGCTTTACTGTCCCAATCGTTAATTCGTTTGACAAATCTTTCATTTAATCTGGGAAACAATAATTTCTTGATCGTAAAAGCGGTTCTGAGTGCCCATAAAATCATGCACGTACCAAACAGGTAAAAAAGTATATCTATTTTTTCTTCCATATAAATCAAATCTCCATGAATGAATAGTGCCAAGCTAAATGGCGCAATCTTAGTCTACTAAAATTAACGGCTAAGGAGCGCAACCTTGCTGTTTTGCGACCTTTTGGGTAACTTGTTATTGTGCTTTCTTGAGATCAATAATTATAGTGTCCGTTCTAGAGTATGTAGTTCCTTTGGCTTCCTCATTAAGAAAAATTCTTACATTTTTAGAAGCATATTCGACAACATAGGCTTTTTTATCCACCTGAGTTACTTTATCAGGAATACCAAAAGGAGTAATAGCCCACTCTATTACTGAGTCAGCGTTTATAGAGTCAAATAGCTGCTCGTTATTTTTATAATCGCTAAATACATTATG
Organism: Alteromonas sp. PRIM-21; assembly: GCF_027563165.1. NCBI lineage: Bacteria > Pseudomonadati > Pseudomonadota > Gammaproteobacteria > Alteromonadales > Alteromonadaceae > Alteromonas > Alteromonas sp. PRIM-21. The sequence goes on from NZ_JADOEK010000020.1 coordinate 37,797, forward strand.
TGGGTCTGTTGAAAGTAGAGCTCTTTCAGATTTAGCAGGGGAATTTATACAGCTAAACTTATAACTAAGTGCGAATTGATCTTGGCATCCATATGTTCCGCAATTCATGCCTGGTATCTGACTCTCGCTAAACATTGAACCACTTTTAGTTTCTACAATATTAAAGTCATCCCCACATACTCTTTTAGCAAAAATATGCATTAGTTTTTTATTTTCTTGCGTCGCTCCTGCTGTACCACCATGAATTTCTGCATAATACACATTTTGCTCTATCTCCATTGCTCCTTGCCTAACCCAAGTGGCACAGCTAGTTAACGCAACAACACTAATTAATACCATCCATAACCGAATAAAATACTTCATTCACAACCTCCTTAAACAGTGCGAATAAGACAGGTATAAAATTTGTAACTTTGTAGCGAAACAAGCCTGTCTTGTTTACTCATTTGTTTAGCTAACGCAATGGTGCTAATAGATGTTTGTAAGTGATACGCTCACTCGGTAGTTACCTATTATTTTTAACTGGAAATTTACCTTTAATTGCAAACCAAATACCTGGAAAGCCAAAAGCGAAAAAGAATAATATCGCATTGAATAAAGATGGTTCAGATCTCTTGCCTGATATTAACTCACCATTTCCTAGTTGCCCTAGTAAATACCAAATAGATAACCCAAATACAGTTAAACCAATTACTCGACCTAAGTAATTACGTAACTTTCCAGTAGTGATACACATTACAAAAATGGTTAAGCAGAAAGCACCAAACACATAAATTCCGATTGGCTTACTCATTTCTGGCGCAATTAAAATCATAACAACACCAAACAACCCTGTAATACTACCGAGTAATATTCTAGATAAAGGACTTAACCCTTTGTTTAGGACATATTGACCAGATTTGTACATACTTTCCCTGTAACCCTAATGCTTCATAAAGAAAGGACAATGCATGGCTATACTTAGCGAAGAATGAGCGCCAGCCATACTTTAAACAACTTTACTTAACATGCCAGGCATAACATGAAAAATCAAAACTGTCCCCAAATACAAAAATGTGACTACATAAAGATGCCTGTCGTGATTGATCCGTATTTAGTTTTACTCAAACGCTAAGCTAGGCTTCACTTATTGCCTTGCTTAATTTTGAGTTTCAAAGCTTCGATTGCTCGTTAGCGTTAGTTGAAAAAGAACATAGTTGTCGTTTTATTGTTTCTATTAGTAAATCAGGTAAGTCTACACCTAAGTATGCGGCATGCTTACCGTTTATAGGTGAATGTAGCTTTATTTTCACGTTAGGTACACCCGAGTAGTTAAACCGTTTTATACCCTTAGCTCTCTTCACGAACGTTGTGTTCGTGCTGATATCAGAGATGTTTGAAAAAGTGATTATAAACGGATGAAACAACCCATATCGAACAATGAGGTTATCTTCATAAATCGAAATGGGCCGTATTGCCACAGCTTTATATTCAGCATAGAAAAAAGCTAACCCAAATAGAGTAAAGGCCGAAACTATGCTGGCAAATGAGCTAGACCAAATAAAATGTAGTAGCAGGTGCACAAGCGGCAACTCGATCATCATGACCACAATGAAGCCCATCAAATTACTTTGTGCACCATCTTTTTTATAGTAGTAAAAATGCTGATTACCCAGATACGTACTGCTTTTAATGCGTGAAGCGAATAATGCGAAAGACCACATACGTCCCTCGAACTGAAGTAAGTTGCTAAGCAACGATGAGCCAAAGATACGTTCTATAGGTATCTGCAACGCTAAATCGGGGTCTTCTTTTTTTATAAGAAGTGCGCGAACTGCAACACTTACCGTTATTAAGGTACCTATTTCTAATGCTAACAAAGCTCCGATAGCAAAGTAGCGGCCACTTTCAAGGTAGTGAAACACCACCTTATTTGGTTCTGGAATAATAATGGCGCCAATAAAAACCGCACTACAACACAATACAATGGCTTTCAAAACCGCTTTTTGATTGTCTGACTCGCACAAAAAACACAGTACTGGCAGTACTAGTAATGTATCTAGCATAAACAACCACTCGTGCTTTTCATCACCATAGTCGTTGATAAAGTTCGAGGAGGAATAGTAAAACCACCACCAAAGAGATGCTAAACATAAGAAAGCTAGAGGGATAGAGCTTTTAAAGCGAGTGTTCATTGCACGGCTCTATAAAATCATGAAAATCGAGTAGATTAACAGCCAAAGAATTTGGCAACCGTAACTTAGGCGTTGATAAAGCCCTGGTACAGTTTTTCGTTCAAGGGATTTGGCTAGTTTATAAGAAAAGAAAACGCAGCCAATAACGCTCAATGCAGACAGAAGCCTCAGCGGCCAAGAATAGAAGCTAGAGAAAGTAACGATCAGCGGTGCCACGATAAACGAAACTAACATTATTAGCCCTGACCACGTATGGATTTTATAACTTTTCGAAGGGGTTGTTGTATATGGGTCGGCGTCCATTGGGAAGTAGCCACAAACCCAAGTACAGATGCCATGTATTATTGTCATTGCACCGATAACCATAGTTGGCATATGGCCTGGATGTGAGTTAATGAGGTAATAACCAAACAAAGCGAATAATAAGCCCAACGGATAGTTATTGATTGCAGGAGAGAGTTTCTGCGTTGGACTACCGAATGCGCCAAGTTCACTACAAAACTGCTTCGAATGGCTGTAGTTTGGATAGAATCGAGAAGCAATGTAAATACCCAAAACTATCCAAACCGATGCTGCTAACCCTGTTAAAGATAAAAGGCTATCCAAGTTAATGTCCTCCTTGATTTTATTGCGCTTACAGTAATTAAGCGAAGTCCCTATTCATAAGCAGAAAAACGTTTTAACTGCCTTGGTGCGTAATATTTTGCGTTATCATTTTTTTATTGCCGCTATAGTTTTCATAAAACTGCTGGTGTGCAGTATAAGAAAACGTATCGTCTCTTTTTGTATATTGGGCAATCCAGTCTATCAACATGGGTAAATTATCATCTTGAGCTTGTTTGGTATCGTATTTATGGGGCTCCCAAGGTCTTGCTTTCGCGTTAGCAATACACAACTCAATGGGTAAATTCATAAATATAATTTCTGAAGACTGCCCCTCTACAAGCTTAAGCAGGTCTGTGTAACACCCTTCAATTACCCAAGTCTCATTAGAAGCGGTAAAAGCCCGTATCTCTTGGTCCGACTCTCTAATCGGTTTTCTTTCTGGCGGGCTAGTGGGTTTCCATGCAAGGGTATCGAGATCTAAATGTGCTAAACCGTGAGTTTCACACAAACGGCGCGCTAGCGTAGATTTGCCAGAACCGGAATTTCCGAATATTAAAATTTTAGTCAAGGCGCTTTCACTTAAATCACTTACCAACAGATTTCACAATATGAAACTCAGACTAACGAGTAAAACCAACTATCGGTAATACAAGATGAAAACGCAACATGCTAAAGAGTTTTCGTCATCACAACTACTGAGGGCATACTTTGGAATACCCAGCTAATGGTGAAATTTGACCCATTTATTTTCTTTGCGAATAAACCCTACATTAGTCACGGCATGAGGCCATTGATTTTCCGGGTTGTGCACTATCCCTTTTACCGTCTCTAAACTATCCGTATCCTCTGAACCGGTTACAATGATAACGTCTCTGGAAGGCACATAAACAACAATATCGCCTTTCACTGGAAAGGTTTCTTTCGTCCAAAGCGCATCATAAATCAAAAAAGACGCTTCGTAAGTGCCATCCGCAACCACCATAGAGATAGTCGAAGGATCACCTTTGATTTGTAGTGACTCAATAGCATTCATCAAATTAGACATTGAGAGGTCCCTGAGCTCTTCCTCTTTTACATCTAAGTTAGCAATGTCTTCTCTTGGCATGAACTTGATAGATGAAGGCGTATCAATGGCATAAAGAATATAGAGAACATCATTTAGCTTTTCATAAAAGAAAGGCAGCTCCCCCTCACCACTTTCGCTCATCAATTCAGTTATATGATTTATATAACCTGAATCTTTTATTACGGGAAAGATATTCGCTTTATCTATGTTAGCTTTAGCGTCACTACTGTTCCTTGTTAACGCACTGATGTACGCCTCTATAATTACGTCGAGCTTTTCTGGTTCAGAAAGGTAATTCATATAGGCGTTATCGAGGTATGCGGTTGACGTCCCTCCACCGCTGTAAGTCATCTCAACCTCTAGACGGCCTTTTATTTGTGCACTTATAACCTCTGGTTTGTTGGTAACAGCCTTCACATACCTTTTAGTAAACGCACTTTCATCTAAATTGCTTTCGGCAAAGACACTACTGATAAAAAAGCATACAAACGCTACTATAATTTTTCTCATCGTTACTCACTTATCTCCTTATTTATCGTAAAGCTTACGATTTCCCTTTTGGGACTTACGCTTGTATTAATTAACTTTTCAAACGAAGGGTTTGCTAGTTTTGCATACTCAAACTTGCACTAGTTATTAAGTAATAATTTAATTCATGTTCGCTAGCAGCCATGAAGAGAAACTTTTTAACGATTCATTTTCCATACTTTTCTTTTATTAACACATCAAAGTATTGAGTATCGTTTGGGCATTCGACGCTGTTTTTGGCGAAATCGCTACTGCACCCTGGGTTGCAGAATCCAACGGTATAGCCCCTGTATTCGGCAAGCGAATCGGGCTTTACCGGCTTGCCAGATCTAGGGCAGAACTTATTAATGGGTTCCATAGTTTTTTCTCTGTCGCTAGTTAAGAGATACAACTTATATTGTAATTGCCGTAAAAGCTAAAAATATGCACGTCTCTCACAAATAGAATACGACATATCGCACTTTTCACATGCAATGTTCCAGCTACCGAACCGCTGAGTAATGTTCAACTCACTAGCACATATTGGACAAACTTCATCAAGAAAGGTACTTGGAACGCTACGCCTTAAGCGCTTTGAAAAAAACGTAATGATAGGCCAGAGATTATCATCGATAGTAATCGTTAAGTCGTCTCTTAATTCTTCACAAAACGAAGTAAAAATAAGTTCGTCATGCTCGGCCTTATTAGTTGGGTCTTCGACGCGTGAAGCTAAGACATCCAGTATTTCTTGATAGCGTTCAGGCCAGCGCTCTCTGTCAATATTTTGCTTACAGTCTAATAATTCTTCAATGGTATAACTTGAAAAATTAGGTCTGCTCATGACTTCACACTTGTTGTTTGTTCTATAGTTTGTAAGCCAATTGCGAACAGCCGAGAGCTTTAGCGGCCCCACGCTAATTTAAAATGGAAGAATTACATTTTTTAGCTACTGCCAATGATTAATTCCCTGCTTTACCCGCTTCAAGTATTGGAAGGCCAGCTTCGGTTGGAATATAGATGCGTTCACCCTTTCCATCTTGAAGCCCTTTAATCCATACGTAACGAAGGTATTCTTCATTTCCCTTAAGAGATTCACCGATGATTCTATTAGCCTCAGCAGCAGCTTTTGCACGCTCAATATCCGCTTGTCCCTCAGCTTTAGCTTGTACAATTTTCGCTTCACCCTCTGCTTGCGCCAATGTCACTCTCGCTTTCGCCTGCATCAGGGCCGCTTGCTCTCTGGCTTTGGCTTCTTCAATCAGTATTTGTTTGCTCCACTCTGCTTCTTTTAGTGCGGCAATACCGTCCATCTCTTTTTTATACACTTTGTATTTCGGCCAACCCCAAAATAATGCAGCAATAATTAATACAACTGATACCACCAAAAATACTAGACTTCCGAAAGCTATAGCATGTCTATTTGGGTGCATGTTCTCTCCTGCTTTTTATTGTTATTAAACTTTTTAACATTAGGGGGCGTGATTGCTGACTCGATAAAAATGTAACCCTAATTGCCTATTTAATCTTGAACATTGTGTTAGCAACGCACTGACAATTTAAACTTTAAGTTCTCTTTCACAGAGGGCCACTCTGTATTAATAATCGAAAACACAACCGTATCTCTGTAGCCACCATTAGGCATTTTTTGATGATTCCTAAGCACGCCGTCTTGTTTTGCGCCCAAACGAGTAATAGCGGCTCGAGAAGCCTGGTTATGCCAATTCGTTCTGAACTCTACAGCGATTGCTTCGAGGCTTTCAAAAGCGTGTGTAAGAAGAAGTAGCTTACATTCGGTATTGCATGATGTTTTCTGATAACTTTTGCTGTACCAGGTGTAACCAATTTCCATCCTTTGATTTAAAAGGTCAGCATTACAAAAGCGTGTTGAGCCAATAACCTCTCCACTCGCTTTGTCTATAACCACGAACGGTAACGATAGCCCTTTGGCTTTCTGCTCTAACGCTGTCGTAATATAGTCATCTATAATTTCAGCGCTTGGTACAGAGGTGAACCATAGTTTCCACAGTTCACCGTCCTTTGCTGCGTTCACTAAAGCGTCTGCATGTTCCATTGTTAACGGAACAAGTTTTATGTTCTCAGATTCTAATTCAATATCTTCAAACCACATTTCACTCTCCATGTATGTCCGACTGCGTGTTGCTAAGCATACAATGATTCTAAGAAGTACGTTACACCTAGCGAGACAATAAGAAGCGATGCATTAATTAATGCTCTAAAAGGTAAACTAACCTGCCCGTACGTTCCCTCGCAAAGATGCCTGTCTAGTTTTGCTTACCATCAGTTATCTTCGAGAAACTCATTCAACTTCTGTAGATTGTATTTTATAACCATCTTGTCAATGTAAGACAGGCTGCCTCCATTCAGATGGTTACTTTTTATTTCTAAAGTATCGTCAGCAACTTCTATATAACGGGATAAGTCTAAAGCCTTGAACTCTTCATAAACACTGACTAGTTCTTTATTGTTAATATCGATTTTATCAATCGTCCAAGATAGTCCATCTCGTTCAACAACGAATATAATATTACTAAGAGTATTTTCGCTTATGTTTTCAAAGGTAACGTGAACAGAAACAAAGTTGTTTGAGCTAAAGGGAGTCCAGTATTTATTCAAGTCTGTCGTGTAAACAACACTACCAAAGTCCTTTAATTCGAGCGTTTTCATTAGGGAAATCAAAAATAAAAAACTTTGATCTTCACAGGATAGTCTTTGGTCGACGCCACTTGAACTCTTTAAGTTTAAAGGTATGCATTTTTCAGCTTCAAAGCCCACCTTCACGGTTTCTAGATAATTTTCAACAAGCTCTTTAGCTCTGTGATTTTCACCTAAGATACTTACCATTATAAGCAACAAAACGATGGGGAGAAGCCCAAGATACTTCAATAAAACTCTGCTTCTAAATTTCATAAATTCCTTTTGCGTTCTGACTTATCAAGAACAATCCTATATATGTAAGGCACTACGAAAAAATACCTGTCTAGTTTTGTGTTCCGTGTGTGTGAAGTTATTATGCATCCAAGGCTTTTTGCCAAAAAACAGCGCTGCCAGCCTCTGGGTCTAATTCGTAACTACTAAATCCAAATTTTTTATACGCCGCTTTAGCAACATCATTATTGCTCAGTACCTCAAGGGTAATTTTACAGCAACCACGTGCCTTAGCTATCGACTCCACTTTTTCCAATAATTTTTGACTAAGCCCTAGTCCTCTATAGTTTTTATGAACACAGATATCATGGATGTTGATAAGAGGTTGGCAAGCAAAAGTTGAAAACCCTTCAAAGCAATTAGCTAATGCCGCCGGGCTGTCATCAACGTATACTAAAACACTAAAAGCGTGCGGAATATTAGAAAGCTTAGCAGTAAGGTTTTTCATAGTTGATTCTGCTAGCGGCTCCCCTCCCCCCATAGGATCACATGCGTATTCGTTTAGAAGAAACGGGATATCCTGAGCGTGTTCTTTATTTTCATAATCAGCTTTTACTATCTCTACATTCATAATGGAACATTTTTCCTAGAGAGTTATTTTTAAATATCGTAAGTAGTTATGTAAGGCACAATTGCGAAGCTGGTCTGCTTGTAAATATTCTAGCGAACGAAACGAGTTTTTTTGATTGATGTACTATGTAGCATTCGAAAGCACCGCCATTGCGCAAGAAAAACAGCCTGCAAAAAATAAAAAGTACACCCAGTACCATTCTACTTCTTGTTTCTTTAATTCGTTTTTGTAGTTAGCAACCATGTTGGTTCTGGAGCCTTTGAACGGTCCAAAATTGTTGATAGCGTATTTTTGTTCATTGGGAAGGAAAACGAAATAATCTTTGTGCTTTGGCAAACACTTTCTAAGCTCGTGTATTTCGATTTCTGCCTTTTTAGCTAGATTAATTATGCCTATTCCCTGTGGCTGGCACTGTTCCATAACTTGTAAAATTTTGTCTAAGTCTTCTGATGTCATTTTAAGTCCGTTTAATTTGAGTTTTGGGTGTAAGTTTTAGAGCTAAAATTAATAAGGTAATTGAAATGCAATTACAACACTTACTAAATATATTTCAAAAACCAGATATATTACTAGAGAAAGTTTCGTTTCTTAGAGGCTTTAGACGTGAATATAGCTACAGGCATTAGTAACTCTAAGATTCGCTCTTTTTCCAGTCGTCTGTAAGTTTGCCTGCGAAGCCCCAGTCCTCTTCTTCAATTTCCTGAATTACAACGTGCGTATATTCCGGATTTTTACCTAAAACTCGTTCTAATGAGCCGGTGATATCTTTCACTATTTCAGCCTTCTGCTCGCGACTTGCACCTTTAGTAATCTGTACGTTCACGTAAGGCATAAGGCCCCCAGTTTTTGATTATAGCTATTAAAATGCTGGTACATATCGCTAAGCCTCATTACGCCTTTTGGTTGAAAACAAGCCAAACCAAAATGCCCCTTCTAAAACAAGCCCCAAAATGATGAATAGAAACACACCTGACTGAATACCCATACTGTAAGATGC
>NZ_JADOEK010000038.1:0-813 GCF_027563165.1 Alteromonas sp. PRIM-21
GTAGTTAGTCTAACCTTCGGGAGGACGATTACCACTTTGTGTTTCATGACTGGGGTGAAGTCGTAACAAGGTAACCCTAGGGGAACCTGGGGTTGGATCACCTCCTTACCATTACGTCGATAGACGCACTTGATGCAGTGCCTACACAGATAGTCTTGTTTAAAATGAAGAACGACACAAGTTTATGGGGCTATAGCTCAGCTGGGAGAGCGCCTGATTTGCATTCAGGAGGTCAGCAGTTCGATCCTGCTTAGCTCCACCATCTACTTGACACTGAGTTTGTTGTTAACAAACTTAGAAACTGAAGGCTTGTAGCTCAGCTGGTTAGAGCGCACCCCTGATAAGGGTGAGGTCGGCAGTTCAAGTCTGCCCAAGCCTACCATTTCCTTGCTTCAAGAAAGGAAGGTAACAAAGGTAGAAGCGTGTCACGTTGGACCCGAAATCCTAATGAATATTTACTGTTTCAGTAAGCATTGATTAGGGTTTTTTACTCTAAAGATGAAAGTACTGCTTTTGCAGGAAACATCGAATGTTCTTTAACAATTTGGAAAGCTGATATTAATAGTAATCAATCAAAATTGAGTAACTGAGAAATCGAAAGATGACTTTTTACTCTACTTGACTGAATTGCTTGTTATCAATTTATTGATAGCAAGGCAATTCTTCCGATTAGCTTGTCATGCATACGACATAACTTAGACAGAAGTCAAAAGGCTGTTTGGGGTTGTATGGTTAAGTGACGAAGCGTATACGGTGGATGCCTTGGCAGTTAGAGGCGATGAAGGACGTGTAAGTCTGCGAAAAGCTGTGGTG
>NZ_JADOEK010000021.1:0-34652 GCF_027563165.1 Alteromonas sp. PRIM-21
TCAATTGATTGGTCAGATTTAGACGACCGTAAAGCGCATTTTCTTTTACGCGCGGCAATATCTCTGAAAGGTCGGCCCATCACACTTTATCAAGAAGTACACTGCAACAAGACCAAAGAGAAACCCGCTACACACAAGGCATTCTTAAAGACATTACACGCCATGTTACCTTCATATTGCCGACCCATTATCGTCACCGATGCAGGGTATAAATCGCCTTGGTTTAGAGAAGTTAGGGCCCTAGGATGGGACATTGTTGGGCGTATCCGCAAGCCACATCTTTACTCGCTTGATAGAGGAAATACGTGGCAATGCATTCGTCATCTTTACGCACAAGCAACCTGTCGACCGAAGCGTTTTGATAACAGCCAAATAGTTAGGAGCAACCCCTTTACCTGCACGCTAGTTCTGTTTAAACAGAAATCTAAAGGACGTCATGCTTCAAATCCAGATGGTACACGCAAAGCCTCAAAGCGCTCAAAAGTGCATGCACAAGGTGCAAAAGACCCGTGGCTATTAGCCACATCACTGGCGTCTCACCGAAGCTTATCGAAACAGGTCGTTGCTATTTATCGCCAGCGTATGCAGATTGAAGAAGGCTTTAGAGACATGAAAAGTACGAAGTTCGGACTTGGCTATGAACAGAATAAAAGCGTGAAAAAGCAGCGTCTAACAATACTGGTATTGCTGACGACGTTAGCGTCACTCGTGGCTATATTACTGGGTATGGTGCTCGTCTCATCGAATAGGCATCGGCGCTTCCAAGCCAATACCGAAACCAGAAGCGTGCTGTCATTCCATTACCTTGGACTCAGGGCTGTCGCTTGTCGAATACGATTTACTATGCGACAGTGGAAAGCTGCACTCAAGTGGTACAGCTCCATAGTTGACGCAGCCTGGGCTGAAGGAACATGAAATTAAATTCGTGGGGATCCCTCAGGGTCAGAGTACTTTACATACTGAAAAAAGTACTCTGACCCCATTAACTTTAGCAGTCGCCACCGCCGCCGGCATCACTGCCACAAGACGAGCTTGAGCTGCTGGTTGGCGTGTAAATGGCTGCGCTACTGTCTCCGTGGGAACCAGACTTACTGCCGCCAGTCTTTGTGGCAAACGACACTAAGAACACCAATGTACACAGAGCAATAATAGCGATAGATGCTTTCCACTCACCTGTTGTAGTGCCCGCGTAGCATGCGTATGCAGCCACGGCTAAACTCACAAGCCTTACTAGTAACCTCATAACGTCCTCCTTGTCACTGAAAGGTTATTAGAGAAAATTAAAGTACTCTGACCCCAATTTTGCGGGGTTAAGATGGGGGCAGAAATGTACTCTGACCCCATTATTTGGGACTATTTAACGATGGTCATTTCTTCGATAAGGTTTGTTGCACCGTCAACGTATTCCATTACCCATAGCATGTAGCGCGAGTCTACGTGAATGGTGCGGGTTGTTTTCGGATCAAAGTCCCAATCTGAGTTAACGCTTTCAAATGTACCGTCAAATAACAAACCAATTAGCTCTGCTTTTGCGTTAAGCGTTGCTGAGCCTGAGTTACCGCCTGTAGAATCTAAGTCCGTTAGGAAGTTAACCGGTACGCTATTGATGTCTTCAAGTTTGTACGGACCGTACTTCTTATCTTCAATAAGCTCAAGTTGCTTTTTCGGTGAATCAAACGGTGTTTCGCCGGTATCTTTTTCCGTAATGCCTTCAAGACGAGTGAACGGTTCGTAGATAAGGCCATCTTTTGGAGAGCCGCCCATCACATTACCGTAAGTCACACGAAGCGTGCTGTTTGCATCTGGGTAAGCAAGGCTACCCAAAGATTTTTGCCACTCAATAATAGCACTCATGTATTTAGGACGAAGTGCAGCAGCTTTACCGCTAAGCGTTTTGCTTTTATCTTCAATTGCCATTTCGGTATCAAATAGCGCAACGGCAAGTTTTATGAATGGGTCATTGCTGTTTTCAAAATCAGCACGGCTTGCGGTTAACCATTTTAAGCGCTTCTCAGTGCTGGTAAGTGAAGTATTGTCATAAAACGCTTTTAACTTTTTATGAAGTGTTTTGCTGTCTGTATTACCATCAATGCCTACTGCTTTATCGAAAGCCGCAACTCGGTTCTCTTCAGGCTGTTCTAGGTACATGCTTATCATCTTTTGCCACACAGCTTGATCAACAACTGGGTCAAAACGGCGTTCTATACGCTCTGCGCTTTCTTTAAGGCGAATTTGATCGCGCTCTTGATACCCACGTTCGCGCTCTGCATCTGGCTTTTCTCTTTCAATTGCATTGCGATAAAGGGTTTGAGCAGAAGATAAAAGCTGTGCGCGACTTAGGTTGTTGTACCAGAAGTTTTGCTTGTTCATCTGCATTTGTTCAGCACTAACCGCATCAAGAGCGGCCAATGCTTGCTTCAGTTCACTCTTACCATTTTTATCTAGCCATGCTGCTAGTTGCTCCTCACGCTCGGCTCGGCGAGGAACAAGCCCGACACGCTTAGCACCAGAAAGCTGGCCTAAGGTATTTTTGTGAAAGTTATTCAGGCCAGCAAGCGTTGCTTCATATTTAATGCGCGCATCGCTTCCTTCTTCAGACGAGCTTTCAATGGTCTTGATCCATTCGTCTACCAGTTCAAGGTAAGTAGGGTACAGCCAATCAAACATGTACGAAACTTGCGACAAACGGGCATAGCGGTTTGTAGAACCAGGGTATCCCGCTGCCATAACAAAATCACCGTCTTCAAGGCCAGCAGCCGATACTTTTAGGAAATGATCAGGTTCAAACGGCACGTTGTCTTCACTGTAATCAGCTGGTTTCCCATCTTTACCAACGTAAGCGCGATAGAAAGAGAAGTCACCGGTGTGACGAGGCCACATCCAGTTATCTACATCACCACCGTATTTCCCGATAGAGTCAGCAGGCGCATAGGCTATGCGCACGTCACGAATTTCCATTTGCTTAATCAGTTTATATTCAAGACCTTGGAAAAATGAAGGTACAGAGCAGCGGAAGCCTGCTTCAGATTCACATTCTGCAATGAGTGCTTTGCGATTAGCTTCGATAAGATCGTAGCGCTCACGCCCTTGGACATCATCATCGATACCGCCAATAACTTTGTCGGTTACGTCAGAAAAATCCACAGTAACAAACATGCGAGTACCCGGTGCGGCGGGCAGTTCGTCACCAATTTCTTTTGCTAGAAAACCGTCTTTTAAATAGTTGTTTTCGGGGGTGCTGTTGTATTGTACTGAACCGCGTGCGCAGTGGTGATTGGTTACTGCCAAGCCTTTGTCAGACACAAACGATGCTGAACATCCACCAAGAGAAACAATAGCGCCCATTGGAAACGCGGTTAAGTCGTTAATACTACTTGCAGGAATTTCCAAACCGGTTTCTTTTAAATCGCCAGCAATTGAAGGGAGCTGTTCTGGCGTGAACATGCCTTCCTTAGCATATACCTGCATAGCACTGCCTAGCAATGCGGCAGAAATACAAAATACACTTACTTTAGACATCAGTGATCCTTGTTCTTGTCGTTAATCTCATTGTTATACGTCAGTATTAATAAATACAAAGTTAACGTCTACGTCAACATTGTTATAGTGTAACGATAATATTCTGTGCGCCCTATGAAAAAGTGTATAAAGCACGACGTAAATTTGTTAGGAAGTGTGACTAACTGCAATTGAAAGCATGTATGAATACGCTTGTCGCACAATAAGAAAAGGCGAAAGGAATAACGAAAGGAAAGACAGATAATTCGAACGAAAACAAAAAAGGCAGAGTGTTAACTCTGCCTTTGGAACTTTTTTGAAAAGACTAACTTTCGCTTAAAGCACTGACACCAATGCTTTTGCTAGTGTTTCTACGTTTTCTTGGTTGATGCCCGCAATGTTTACGCGGCTAGAATCAACAAAGTAGACACTGTGCTTTTCACGTACTTCGCGCACTTGCTCAGGTGTGATACACAAGAAAGAGAACATACCTTTTTGGTCGTTCACGAAGCTAAAGTCTTTTGGTGAACCATTATCGTGAAGGTTCTGAACAAGCATGGAACGTAGAGTCTTCATACGGTCGCGCATTTCGTTCACTTCAGACACCCACTCGTTGTTTAGTGCTTCGTCAGCAAGAATGATGTCTACTAGTGCACCACCGTAGCTTGGTGGCATAGAGTAGATGCCGCGTGCGATTGACTGAATTTGACCCTGCGCAATTTTACGGGTTGCTGAATCTTCAGTGATGATAGCTGCAAGACCAACACGCTCGCGATAAAGACCGAAGTTTTTAGAGCAAGACGCCGCTACAATTACTTCTGGAAGATTTTCAACCAACAAACGCATGCCGTACGCATCTTCGTCTAAACCTTCACCGAAACCAAGGTAAGCCACATCGATGAAAGGCAAGAACTCACGCTCTTTCGCTACTTCTAGTACTTCATCCCATTGTGCATTAGTAAGGTCAGCACCTGTTGGGTTGTGACAGCATCCGTGAAGAAGAACGATGTCGCCTTTTTCAGTTTTGCGAAGGGTTTCCATCATAGCGTCGAAACGGATGCTCGCTGATGCTTTATCGAAGTACGGGTAGGTTTCAATTTTAAGGCCCGCAGAGCCGATAAGTGGAATATGGTTAGCCCATGTTGGGTCACTTACCCATACTTTGCCATTTTCATTACAACGCACTAGCAATTCTGAAAGAATACGCAGCGCGCCACAACCACCCGGAGCTTGAACCGCTGCAACGCGGTCAGCAAAAAGTACAGGGCTATTCTTACCTAAAAGCAAAGACAACATACCGTCGATAAAACCTTGGTTGCCCTGAGGCGTAATGTAGGTTTTGCTGGTTTCTTTGTCTAAAAGCACTTTTTGCGCTTTTGCGACACTTGAAAGAATAGGGGTATTACCTTGCTCATCTTTATAAACGCCAACACCTAAATCGATTTTATTTGGGTTGGTGTCTTCACGAAAAGCAGCTGACAGGCCAAGAATTGGATCTGGGGCGAGATGGGGTAATACTTCAAACACGATATGTCCTCACGTTACGTTGGTGTGCAATAATTAGCAGGCAGGCATTATGCCACCGATGGTAGAAAAAACGACCCCTAAAGGTTGAAAATATTTCAATTAATGTGCTTTATAAAGCGTAGACGAAAGTTTCATTTCAAAAATACCTTAAATTGAAAAAGAAAAGGCACGAGTTTCCACTGCTTCTCCTTTGTCTGAGAACCGACGTTCCTTCCAAGTAAGCGTATTATTTTTATCCACCAATAACAAAGTCGATGTACGCGTGCCGTATTTTTCTGTTTGAATGAAAATGGAAGATAACGCCTTTTCCCACTCATAACCTATACCCGTGTCCGGTAGCAGGGCGTCCTCTGCTTTGTTTTCGTGGCGCAAAATATTAAATAAATCGTCATTATTGATTCTGCTTTGCTGCTGCACATAGTCATTTAACGCAGTAACCCCTTGAGTGACTTTTGGCCATGGAGTAGCAATATCAGCATTTGACAGCCCATACACACCGGTATCAATTGAGTGGGTCGAATTGTTTACGTTGTTGTAAACGCGAAGTGCAGTTACATCGCCAAATAGTAAGTTATATCCGTTGTACTGGTGACGAGTTTCTTCAAGGGTAGCTAAATATGCTGACTGTTCGGCATAATCTTTTTGGGCGGGGTTTTGTTTTAGCCAATTAGCAACTAATTCCCCGCGGGATACAGCATTTTTATTGATGTTGTGTGGGTCTCTCACATTGGTAAGTGCTGCAATTTTTCCGTTACGCGTAACACCCATCCAGGTTCCATTAGCTTCTAAATCTTGCCCAGCAAGCAAGTGCGGGTGGCTTTCCCAAAATGTTGATGGTGCAGTTGGTCTTGCGTAAAACTCGTCTCGATTCGCCGCAATTATAAGAGGGTAGTCATCTCGCATTTTGTTTGCGATAAATAAAATACACATTGCGTACTAGTGTCCTTTTCTTAACTTGCTCACCACACATCGCTCAATCGCTTATGTTAACAATTGCGTTACATTTCTATTTTGATTACTCTTCGTCAATGTACGCGCAGTATGATGTGTTACGTCTTAAAACAATATGCGGGTACAAAACAGAAAAAGAAAGCACGAAGGCCTATGAAGTATTAAAAGCAACCTGCCAGTAATGCCATGCCGATGAAGCTCACCAGAATATAAGGCCCTAAAGCAAGCCTTAAATAAAACCCAATATAGAACAAAAGCAGAGCATAATAATAATGACAAAACCCTCGCACCCTAATAACCATTCTCAACCAGCCAGTAAAGTCATCGTAGGGAGCAGTATTCCTCGTAAGTGGCCAAATTGGCTGTCGTCGTTTGCCGCATGGGTACTCACAAAAAGAGGCTGGCAAGTAGAAGGCGAACTGATTAATCAGAAAAAAGCCATACTAGCGGTAGCACCGCATACATCAAACTGGGACTTTTTCATTGGCTTGTTCGTGGTTTTTTCATTCAAGCTGAATATTAACTTTTTTGGCAAACACACCATCTTCAAGCCACCACTAGGTGCCATTGTAAGGAGGTTAGGGGGCATTCCCATTGAAAGAAGCAAAGCCCACGGCGTGGTCACCTCCATTGCAAATAAAATTAAAGACGCTGATCAGCTTATTCTTGCATTAGCGCCTGAAGGTACACGTAGCCCCATTTACCCGTGGAAAACGGGGTTTATGCACATCGCACAGCAAGCCGAAATTCCTATTCAAGTCATAGGGCTGGACTACGCTAGAAAAAGAATTGTATTGGGGCCAATTATTCAGAAAGTGACTAATATAGATGAACAAATGCAAACTATTTATACGTTTTATGATAATGTTTGCGCAAAATATCCTAAAAACTGCA
Source organism: Alteromonas sp. PRIM-21 (assembly GCF_027563165.1). Lineage (NCBI taxonomy): Bacteria > Pseudomonadati > Pseudomonadota > Gammaproteobacteria > Alteromonadales > Alteromonadaceae > Alteromonas > Alteromonas sp. PRIM-21. The sequence continues at coordinate 6,871 of NZ_JADOEK010000021.1, forward strand.
TTATAAAGCCATAACCATTTTTGGAAGTGGTATGTACGCATCTGTCTTGCATAGACTAATACAGTGCGTAATTGGCTAGGTCGCAAACATCTATTTTCGGAGCTTCACCCGTGACAAAATTGGGATTCACAACCCGTCAGGTACATTCTGATCGCATGCTAAACACCCCGGAACATGGTGGTGTTCACAGCAGCACATCTAATTCGGTTCTTTTTGAGTTTAAAGATGCGCAAGGCATCATAGATGCGTTTCAAGGCAAGCGCGCAGCTCACGTTTATTCTCGTTCTTCTTCGCCTTCGGTGGCTGCATTACAAAATATGCTAAATGACTTAGAAGGCGGTGTAGGTACGTTATGCTACTCAACCGGTATGGCGGCCATAAGCAGTTCTTTATTTGCCTTGTTAAAGGCGGGCGATCATTTAATTGTAAGCCAATACCTTTTCGGCAACACAAGAAGCTTTTTCGAAACGATTAAAGACTTCGGAGTGCAGGTTACCTACACTGACGTGACCGATATTCAACAAGTTAAAGAAGCGTATCAGCCAAACACAAAAGGTGTCTACACGGAAACCGTCGCAAACCCTGTAACTCAGGTTGCTGATCTTCATGCCATTGGTCAATTCTGTGAAGAGAAGCACATGTTGTTTATGGTTGATAACACCATGACACCGCCGCCAGTTTTCTACGCAAAAGACGTTAAGGCATCACTGGTGTTTTGCTCATTAACCAAATACATAGCAGGTCACGGTAATGTGTTAGGTGGAGCAGTGGTCGATACTGGCAACTTCGACTGGACAAAGTTTGACAACCTCAAGCCTGCTTATCAGGTTGCAGATATTGCGCAATGGGGCATTACTCAAATTAAAAAGAAAGGTCTTCGCGACCTAGGTGCTACATTGGCACCGCAGTCAGCCTCGGCTATTGCATTGGGCATGGAAACCCTTGATTTGCGTTTAACACGAAGCCAGCACAATGCGATGCAGCTAGCAACGTTTTTAGACAATCACCCAAAAGTATCTAAAGTGTTTTATCCAGGTCTTGCCGATCACCCTCAGCATTTCATGGCACGTGAATACCTAAACGGTGGCTACGGAGCAATTTTAAGCTTTGATCTAATTGATGGTGCTGATCCGGTTGCGTTTTTAAACGAGATGGAGCTGGTAATCTGCGCTACCCACTTAGGCGATAATCGCACCCTTGCACTACCTGTGGCACCTACTATTTATTTTGAGAACACGGCAGAAGAACGTGAGCTTATGGGGATTTCCGATACCATGCTACGTATTTCGGTAGGTATTGAAGACACTCAGGATCTGATCGCGGACTTCGAAGCAGCGCTAAACACGATTTAGACAATGTTTTGCTAGGGTAAAGTACAGAAAAAGGGGCTTTCGCCCCTTTTTTATTTTGTTCTAATTGCGTTCAATATGATGAAAGCAATATGTTTGACTGAAATCTGTTAGTCAAAACCTAGCGTGATTTGACCGCGAATTTCACCACTTGGGAATGCGTCTGAGTGGAAGTTTGTGTAAAGACCTCCGTCAGCCATCACGCCCATTTGTTCGGCCGTTAGCGTTGTATTAGCAGGCACGGACCACATTCCATCTGAACCGTCAGTAAGCCCTAGTAATACACCACCATTAACACCCGCTACACCTTCGTGAATGTGCGCCATGTTGGCCGTCATACCAGTTATAGTTACGCTACCGGATAACGCGCCTGTGGATGTGTTAAGTGTAAATGCGCCCGCACCGCTTGCTGTTGTTGTTACTGCAGGCACTTCTTGTAAACCATCGGCAACGATGCCGTACACCTCGATGTTGTCAGGCGTGATCTGACCGCGTATTTCACCACCAGTGAATGCCGCTGTATGTACGTTTACATAGTGACCACCTGATAGTAATAGCGTAGCTGTGGCTTCATCTAGCATTACACTTCCGTCTGTCATCCAAACACCAGCTGTATCTTCGCTTTCCACAAGCCCTACAAGAACGTCTCCATTTACACCAGCGAAGCCTGTGTGAATGTGTGCCATGGTTGCATTTTCGATAGTGGTTACCGCCACAAGGGAAACATTATCGTTGGTCGTGTCGAATAGCGCATAGCCAGAACCCATTGCCATAGTATCTACCGCTGGTACTTCTTGACTGCCACTAAGCGAGAATGTTACTACCGCCGTTGTGTCAGGCACTATTTGGCCACGTACTTCACCACTCGGATTGGCTGTGGTGTGCACGTTTAGATACCACTCGCCGTTAGTTAGTGCGTCTAAGTTGCTAGGTGAAATATTAGTTTCAGCGAGAACATAAGTACCATTACCAGCATCAGTCAGCGGGAAAGCAACCGGCCCGTTCATGCCAATACCACCATCGTGTACGTGCACACCAGTAACGTCAGTCAGGCCTGAAACATCAACGCTTACACTAAATGCAGGTAAATCTTCGTCAATTTCAACCACTGCCGTTGCAGTAGACATAGTATCAACAGCAGGTACTTCTTGTGATCCGCTTAAATTAACGTTGTAAGTCATGTCAGCGTTAAAAGCAGGTGGAGGTGGCGCAAGTCCATCAAGCAGTGCTAATTGAGGTAGGTCGCCGTCCATTGCACCATCTAGTGCGATAGCAGTGTAAATTTCGCCATTTTCCAGTGTTAAGACGCCCGTTTCGATCGCCGCTGTTTTTGTACCAGTAGGCGTAACCGTCACAACGTAGTCACCTTCCGCTAAGCTAACGTAACCTGTTTCAACTAGCTCACCAGTTTCATAGGCAATGTCGGCAAAAGTTGGGTCAACCGCATCAATTTCGCCATCTGCGGTTACGTAAATATCAACGTTACCCGCTGAAGGTGAAGCATGTACAATTCGCACTTTCGCTTCTGTCGCAATTGAGCGAGGCATATCAACTAATACATCTAACTCGGGTGCAGAAAGTACGTTATTCGCTATGGCGGTGTAAGACATGCCTACTTCTAGCGTCAACTCTGCATCGTCAATTGCCACAACACTGTTGTCGCTATCGGCTACCACGTCAATAAGGTAGTCACCTGCTGCAACAGACAAGTAGTCTGTCGTACGAGGGAATTGTATTCCGTCTACCAGCACGATCTCGTTATTTGCTAAAACGTCTACCGCTGGTGCATCGCTGATACCGTGCACTACACGAATTTCGGCACCTGCTTCTGAATCCCATATCTTGAAGCTGCTGTCTCCGTCTGCAGCTAAGAGCGTTACAGGTGAATCTCCGGTACCCACGTTATTAGTTGCGGCAATAAGCAAATCAGCACCGTCAGCTAAGTTAACCGTACCAGAGTCGTATACAACCGTTGTTTCACCTGCCGGTGTAATGCGAATTTGATAATCGCCCGCAGGTACTTGAATCAGATCTGTCGAATCAGTAAATTCAGCGGTGACTAGTGGTTGTTCCGCAGTGATGTCGGTATCTGGCGCAGTGACGTAAATGTCGACCGTTGGTGCCATAGATGCTGCATGTACAATCTGCACCTGTGCATTACCGGCTTCTACGGTGGTTTCCATGCTGGTTACCGTTAATAACGCTAGCGTTTCATCGCTTACATTCCCGACGGCAAAAACATCGTAGTTCATATCTGCTTCTAGCGTTACGTCGGCCTGAAGCACTTCAGCATTTTCACCTGGGAGAATACCGGTAACGCCAATGTCGTAGGTACCTGTTTCCACTTCAAAGCGAGATGAAGCAACTTGATAGTCAACATTCTCTAATCCGTTAAGGATCGCATCATTAGCGGTAACATTAACCATAGGGGCATCAGATGCGGCATGCACAACGCGCACATTTGAATATTCGATAACGGGGGCGGGGACTTCAACAACGTCATCGTCGTCATCGTCAGAGCAGCCGATTAAAAATAGTGGTAAGATTGAGCATGCAAGGAGCGTTTTGGTCCTTCTCATTTTTTGTATCCTCTTTATTGTGTTGTGGCAAACTCGATTACGCGAGGCAAATAAGAGAAGATCATCCTCCTTGCAACATTAACGTAATGTAATGTTTTCAAATAATTCACAAAGATTTCATTTTGCCTACTTTCGTTCTGAAAATTAGAATGGTTACCTCATATTTTTGAGATTTTCATCCAATCTTAATCCGCTAACATAGTTGTGTATTAACCAAACAACGAACATTGGAGTGCGGCATGAAAACAGTTTTAGCTATATTTTCCAGCCTTAGTGGCGAACAAGGCAATTCTTCAAAAATAGCAAACGAATATCTTTCAAAAATTGAAAGTGATGGCTCAGTACATATTAACCGTGTAGATGTAGCCTCATTGGCGCTACCTCACTTAACGGGCGTAGAGATGCAAGCGTGGATGACTGATGCAGCAGAGCGAGATGAGTCTCAACAAGCACTAGCGAAGATCTCGGACGATATTGTTGAAGCAGTAAAAGCGGCTGATGAAATTGTACTGGCAGTGCCAATGTACAACTTTGGTATTCCATCTAGTTTGAAAGCCTACTTCGATCGCATTGCACGAGCGGGCATAACGTTTAAATATACCGAGACTGGCCCTGTTGGTTTGCTGGAAAATAAATCAGCTACGGTTTTTGCTGCTCGCGGTGGAGTTTATGCTGGGTCGGACTTCGATACACAAACGCCATACTTAAAACACTTTTTAAATTTTATTGGAATCAGCGATGTAAAATTCGTTTATGCTGAAGGACTTAACATGGGTGAAGAGCAAGCAAACAAGGCTTTTGCCGGTGCAAGTGAAAAAATTATTGAACTAACTAACGACTAAGCACACTAAATTAGTGCAGTTAGCTAAAACGTAGGAAGTATGTTTTCAGCTAAAAGTGTGTTCCAAGTTGAGTGTGCTTGATTGCCCCGCCTGTTAGGCGGGGCTTTTTTATGCGCAGAGCTTTTACGGCTATGCTTTCAAATGAACAAGAATAAATAATCGAATACCTATTCACCTTTAATGAGTGCTTCTACATCGGCAATGAAGTCAGGGTCTGTAGGTTTAGTCGAGCTAGGGTAATGAGTGATTTGTTTACCTGTGCTGTCAATAAGGTACTTATTAAAGTTCCAAGACGGTGCTTTGCCAGTGGCGTTTTTTAGCATTCGATACATTGGGTCTGCGTCATCACCTTTCACTGATACAGGTTCAAACATAGGGAATTTAACGCCGTAGGTTAGTTCGCATAATTCTGCCGTTTTGCCCTCATCGCTGTCTTCTTGATTGAAGTCGTGTGAAGGGAAACCAAGTACAACAAAGTCCTTATCTTTATAGTTACTGTATAGCGCTTCTAACCCTTCAAATTGTGGCGTAAAACCACAATAGCTGGCAGTGTTAACGACAAGTAGTGTCTTTCCCCCATATTCACTACACAAATTTACCGTCTCTTGCGAGTTAAGCTTACGTTTCATAAATTTAAGTACGCTAGGGCACTCGTTCGCAAAGCTGGCAGATGTGAAAAAGCTGAGCGCGAGAAGCGCCGCTACAATACCTTTTGCTTTCATAGTGTTTTACCTCATCAGTTAATTTTTGTTATTTTGTTGAAGATCATTAGACCTTATTCCAAGACCATAAACGACAATGGTTTACGTTTGGTTCACTATCACACTCGACGAACGTTAGCGCTTTAGCTATGGCTCTGCGTATAATGTTAACGATTTTTACATAACAACGACTTAAAATAATGAAAAAATACTCTTCTTTACTCATCGCGGCTAGCGTTACCTTTGCGTTGGGCGGATGTGCAAGCACCACTAACGAACCCTCTAGCCAAACAACCTCTACATCGCTTCCTGCTGCCACAGTTCAGCAAACCGTTACACCAGATGTAGCATCTCAGAAAAACGTGCAAAAAGGAGAAATTACTTTAAAGCAAATAATGTCAGATCCTCAATGGATGGGCGCGCTACCTGAAGGTATGGGGTGGTCGGTGAATGGCGATAAAATTGTTTTTGAAAAGGAAAGACAAGATAGTGCACTGACAGATGTTTATATTGCAGAACTTTCTAACCCTACAAATGCTGTAAAAGCACCATTGTCCGATTTGCACAAGTACCGCTTTGACGAACGTGTAGTAAGAGATGACGGAGTTATTGCTTATTCATTTGAAGACAGTGTTTATGTGCAGTTTACCAACGGTGAAACCGTGCGTATCGCTCGTGGCGGTAATGCGCTATCAACACTTTCATTTATGACTGATGGTCGCCTTATGGCGTTAAGCGGTAACAAATTCATTGCTATAAACCTATCAAACGGTACTCGCGAAGAATTGTTGAGCTGGGAGTTCAGCGACAAGCCTAAAGCGGTTGAGCCGCCGAAAGACTATATTGCCGAACAGCAGCAGTCGCTGGTGGAATACATCAAGCTGCAGCGTAAAAACAGACAAGACAAAGAAAATGCTCACAAGGCGCTGGCCAAAGAAAACAGTAGCGTGGCCCCAACGCCGTTTTACTTTGATAAGTCGCATCGGTTAGCGGGTATCAGTGTATCCCCTGCGGGTAACTTTGCGGTAGTCGCCACCACTGAAAATAAGCCGACTCGCGATGACAGCGACATCATGCCGCATTATATTCAAGAAGATAGCCGCATTGCTGCAAAGCCGGTACGCCAACGCGTAGCAGATGCAGAATCGGTAAATCACACACTTTGGCTGCTAAATATTAAAACTGGCGAGAAAAGCGAACTTAAATACTTCAATTTGCCTGGTTACAATGATGATGTACTTGCAGACGTAAAAGCAGAGAACGCAAAAGCGAAAGGCACAACTTATGAAGTGAACCGTTTGCCCCGCGACATCACCTTGCTGCAAAGCTGGTACTGGACTAAGCCCTCTATTCGCTGGCATAAAAACGGTAACGCCGTTGCCGTTATGCTAGAAGCGTGGGACAACAAAGACCGCTGGATTGCAACGGTCGATTTAGCAAACAAAACGCTAGAAAACCAACATAGGCTTCATGATGACGCGTGGGTAAACTACCGTTTCAACGCGTTTGATTGGTTAAATGATAGCGAAACGCTTTACTATCAGTCTGAGCATACAGGTTACTCTCACTTATACGTTCAAAAGCCAGGCGGAAAACCTGTCGCGCTTACCAGCGGCCGGTTTATCGTTGACGATTTAACCCTTTCTAGTGATGACAATTATATATACTTTAAAGCTAACATGGAGCATCCAGGGCTTTACGAAGTTTATCGAGCTGATTTAAGCGACAATACCATCGACACCATGACTGATTTGAATGGTATGACAGACTATTCACTTAGCCCTGATGGTAAGAACTTGCTACTAAGCCATAGCAAAGTGAATCAGCCACAAGAGCTTTACATAAAGCCTGCAAATGAAACAGCTGCGGCAAAGCAAATTACACAAAGCACCAGTGCTGATTTCAACGCACTGCCTTGGGCGGTGCCTAACATTGTTGCAATTGAATCGTCGCACACCGATGCACCTATTTACGCTAGGGTATATTTACCTGAGAATTACGACAAGTCAGCGCCAAATAAAGCAGTAGTGTTTAACCACGGTGCAGGTTATTTGCAAAACGCCCACATGGGGTGGTCTGGTTACTTCCGGGAATACATGTTCCACAGCATGCTAGTGCAGCAAGGCTATGTAGTACTTGATATGGACTATCGCGCTAGCGCTGGCTATGGACGCGATTGGCGAACGGCTATTTATCGCCAAATGGGTACGCCTGAAGTGCAAGATTTGCGTGATGGTGTTAACTGGCTTGTTGAAAATGCCAATGTAGATCGTGAACGTATTGGCACATACGGCGGCTCATACGGCGGCTTCTTAACCTTTATGTCTATGTTTACCGCACCAGATTTGTTTGCGGCAGGCGCGGCGCTTCGTCCGGTAACCGATTGGGCGCATTACAACACGCCATATACGGCAAACATACTGAATACGCCTGATATCGATCCCATCGCTTTTGAGCGTAGCTCGCCCATATATTTCGCAGATGGACTAGAAAAGCCATTGCTTATCAATGCGCCTATGGTTGATGACAATGTGTTTTTTCACGACACCGTGCGATTGGTACAGCGTCTTATTGAGCTAGAGAAGGAAGATTTTGAAACAGCTATTTATCCGGTAGAGCCACATGGCTTCGTACAGCCAAGCTCTTGGCTTGATGAATACCGCCGTATCTACAAGCTATTCGAAGAAAACTTATAGGCAGAAATGCGAGTGCAACCCAGTGATTAAGAGCCACTGAGTTGCACACAGCGCGATAGCTATGTAAGACAGATAAAAGCTTACAAAAAAGGCCCAAATTCAACGAATTCGGGCCTTTTTTAATATTATAGTTCTTTTGCTTAAACGCACTTTATCTAATTCGCAACTCAAAGTGCGCAATAAGAGTGACGCTATATCGCTCGAGTTTCTATTTTCTTTTCGCCGTAATAAACATAAGTAAAAAGATTGTGATACCGGTAAGCGCACCGAATAAATGCGCATCTACGGCAACTTTCGCGTCAATCAGGTTTGCAACTTGTTCACTACTACCGTCAATTTGTTCGTATCCCACCTTGATGGCTAAGCCAAGAAGTAATAACCAACCCGACTTCATTTTCTCTTTTATATCAACACAGGCGCCCCATGCGAAAATGCCGTGTAACGCACCAGACAAACCTGCGTACCAAATAAGATCGGGTGAAAATAAGTAAAGTCCAACACTAGTCCCCAAGCAGCACCACACGAAAACTTTTAAGTACAACCCAATGCGATAATGTTCACCATGTAAGGCCCACAACAGCGCCAGACCTGCTAAATTTAAAAGTAGGTGGTAGCCATTGGTATGCACGATATTACCGGTGACTATTCGCCAAGTTTCTAAACCTTGAATGGCATACCTGTCGTAAGCCAAATAATTGCCAGACATAGGCTCAAAGAAAAACGCGACAACGGAGCATAGCGCAATAAAAAGGGGGCCCGCACTATACTTAAGCGAAAACGGCAGTGACATCATCAGTGTTAGTTATTTTTGAATTCAGAATTTGCTGGCTATGATACAGAAATTGCCTACTGGGTGAAAACTGAAGTACACCCGAAATAAAAAAGACGACAGAAAAGGAGTGATCATGTCCTTCATCATTACCGAAAACAATCAGCAGTGCTTAACTATTACGCTGAACCGCACCGACAAGAAAAATGCGCTAACGCGCGATATGTACCAAGAAATGGCGAATGCCATATTAGGTGTTAAGAACGATGGGTTAACGAAAGTGGTGGTGATAAAAGGTGCCGGTGATTGTTTTACCGCAGGTAACGATATTGGCGACTTTGCGCAGCAACAAGATCACGCCCAAGTGCCTGAGACAGCAGCGTTTATGCGTGCACTAGCTGCATGTAACTTACCGGTTATTGCACAGGTTCATGGCTTGGCGGTGGGGATAGGCACAACGCTTTTACTCCACTGCGATTTTGTATACGCAACACCAGATACCCGATTTGTTCTACCGTTCATCAACTTAGGGCTTGTTCCCGAGTATGCATCAAGTTATCTTTTGCCTAAGGTTGCAGGTCATATCAAAGCGGCAGAGTGGTTAATGCTAGGCGAACCTTTTACCTCTGCCGACGCATATCAATTTGGTATTCTGACTAAAATAATCGAAGCGAAAGAGATAGATCAAACTGTTCAATCTACGGTAGAGAAGCTCGTTGCCAAGCCTTCTTTCTCGCTTAGGCAGACTAAAGCATTATTGAAAGGTGACGGGGAACGCACGAACCAACAAATGAACGAAGAGTTTGATATATTTTTAGAAGCGTTGGGCACAACCGCAGCCCAAGAAGCGTTCGATGCGTTTCTAAAAAAACGCCCAATTAACCCCGAAAAATTTAAATAAGAGGAAGTATTATTTTGAGACGCAGTGCTTTGTTCAGAGCTTCAGTAGTTACTCTTGCATTATCTAGTTGCTTCATTTTTGGAGCTAACGCTAAACAAGCTCGCGAAGTTGGTGAGCCTGAAGCGGCTACAGGCTACATAGAGAAAAAGGCTTTTGAAGCCAAAGACTATATGGTAGTGGCGGCAAACCCCTATGCGTCATGGGCGGGGAAGAATATTCTAGAAAAAGGCGGCAGCGCGATAGATGCTGCAGTGGCTGTTCAATCAATGCTTTCTCTGGTTGAACCGCAATCATCAGGCATTGGTGGTGGTGCCTTTATCCTTTACTGGGATAATAAGAACAAAGTACTTCACACCTTCGACGGACGTGAAACCGCGCCCAAAGCTGTCAATTCTCATTGGTTCATTGAAGGTAACAAGCCAATGCGCTGGTTAGATGCCGTAGTTGGCGGTAAGTCAGTAGGCGTGCCTGGTGCAGTAAAAGCGTTAGAAATGGCTCAAAGCGAGTTTGGTAAGCTACCTTGGAATACGCTATTCGACGATACAATTAAAACAGCTGAAGAGGGTTTTAAAGTATCCCCGCGTTTAGCTAAGCTGGTGGCGTTGGACTATCACCCAGGACTTAAAACTTTTCCTGCAAGCTCTACTTACTTCTTTCCAGCAGGTCTCCCTTTAAAAGAGGGCACGGTTAAGAAAAACAAAAAGCTCGCCAAGACGTTAAGAGGTATTGCGGAAAAGGGCAGCGACTATTTATTGAAAGGCGAAGTTGCCGAAAAAATAGTAAAAGCGGTAAACAGCGCTGAAATCAACCCAGGTCAGATGACGTTAGAAGACTTAGCAAGCTACGAGCCTGTGAAACGCGAACCTGTTTGTGGGCTATATCACGAAAAGCGTATCTGCGGTATGGCACCACCTAGCTCTGGTGGTGTGAACGTTTATCAAATTCTCAAAATGTTAGAAGGTTTTGATCTTAGCCAGTACGCGCCGGACTCAGTTGAGTTTGCGAATTTGTACACGCAAGCAAGTGCGCTTTCGTATGCTGATCGCGAGAAGTTTATAGCAGATAGCGATTTTACTAACCTGCCGTTTGCGGCCATGATCAACACTGCCTATCTTGAGCGCCGAGCTGAGAATATTGCTGTAGATAAAGAGTGGCGTCGTAAGCGCGCGGGTAATCCATACGCTGATGCGAATGTAGCGCTTGGTACATCAATGGAACTGCCTAACACCTCACACGTCTCTATCGTAGACAAAGAGGGTAATGCAGTATCAATGACCACAAGCATTGAATTTATGTTTGGTTCTGGGATTATGGTAGAAGGCTTCCTGCTTAACAACCAGCTTACCGACTTTTCATTTTCGCCGACTAAAAACCGCTTTCCTGTACCAAATCGCGTAGAGCCTGGTAAACGCCCTAGAAGCGCGATGAGCCCTACAATGGTGTTCGACAAAGAAGGGAACCTAGAAGTTGTTGTCGGCTCGCCGGGCGGCTCTAGAATTGTAAGCTATGTCGCTCAAACCCTAATTGGTGTTTTAGACTTCGGCTTGGATATTCAACAGGCTATCAACTTACCTAAAATAACTAATAGAAACGACTATACGGCGTTAGAGAAGGGCACGCCGATAGCCGAGCTCGAAGAGCCATTAAAAGCGCTTGGCCACAAGGTTAAAGTAGTAGATTTAAATAGCGGTCTTCACGGAATCCAGTTTAAGTCAGGCAAACTAATTGGCGGTGCAGACCCTCGTAGGGAAGGCATTGCAGTAGGGCGCTAACGCTGAGTTTGCGTAGATAGAACAAGATACAGCAGTATGTTGTTGAGTGAGTGAAAGCGGAAGATTAAATATCTTCCGCTTTTTTGTTTGCGCCAGGAAATGTAAATAGAATGGTCGGCGCTTTCTAGTTTTTACTTTTAACCATTCGATTTTTCAAGAAGGAGCAATACTGAACGAATATGTGCGGAGAACGACGCCGCAGGTGTTACTTGAATAACACGCCAGCCCTGATTGTTGTACTTTTTAATTTCTTCGTTAAGGGTGTCTAAATTGAGTTGGCTAGACCAAAAGTTACGAGTTTTAAATTCAACGACTTTTTGCATTTATATAGTTCCTTCTACAGCTTTATTCTTTAAATTGTTAAATAGTAATATAACCCTCAAGGTAAGACACTGCTTGGCCAGAAATAAGCACACGATCACCTGCTACTTCACACTTCACTGTACCACCTCGTTTGGATGCTTGATAAGCCATAAGTTTTGAACGTCCAAACACTTTTGCCCAATAGGGCGCCAGCCCAGTGTGGATTGAACCGGTAACAGGGTCTTCATCACCGCCGTTCGCAGGCCAGAAATATCGGGATACAAAGTCAAATTGAGTACCCGGTGCCGTCACTACCACATCATAGGGCGCAAGTGTTTTTAGTTGTTCGCTGTCTTGAATTACACTTAAAACATCGTCTTCGTCGGAATAAACAGCAAAATAAGCATGGTCATTTTTCAAAATGCTTTTTGGTTTTATCGAAAGCCCTCGCAGTAAAGCTTCAGGCACATCGTTGACGGGGTGGGGCATTCTATTAGGGAAGTCCATTTGAATAAATCCGTCGTCTTTCTTAACGACTTTCATCATACCCACCGACTTGGCGAATAGAGAAATGTGCGGTAATTGGTAATTTTCGCTAAAAATAACAAAGGCAGATGCAAGCGTTGCGTGACCACAAAAGTCGATTTCCGTTATGGGGGAGAACCAGCGAATAGCAAATACGCCGTTGTCGTCTTCTACTAAAAATGCGGTTTCTGAAAGGTTATTTTCAGCAGCGATTTCTTGCATTTTTTCATCGCTGAGCCATTTACCTGTTATAACTACAGCAGCAGGGTTGCCTTTAAACCTTACACTAGTAAATGCATCAACAACGTTTATTTTAATTTTCATCAGTGCGCGCTTTTTTTATGATCGTATCTAAGTTTGGTTTAATTGGCATTGCCTTAAATGGGCTAACGTTAGCCCCGCCTGTATTTCCGTGAGGTACAAGCCCAAAAACAGTTTTCGTGGCTGCACCTGCTATTCTAAAAAGCTGACCAAAAAACTCGTGTAAATTGCCGGTTTTCAATGCCCATATAAGCATTTGAACGTGTACTTTTACATGCAGTCTGGTCGAGGCTTGACCAAGCACGTGGGCATTTTCTAAGTGTATAAAAGCACATTGTTGGTTGTTTTGATTTTGCTTCTTATGAGCTTGCGCTAGTTCAGCTTCTACATATGGGCGAATATTGCGCGTAAAGCTTTTTGCTTTAAACATGGTGTAAGCGCCTTTTATTGAGGTTGATTTAAACCAAGTTCTTTTTGCACTTTCTTGGTTAACCCTAACGATACTAGCTTATATGATGCGCTTAGATAAAATTCTAACGCTTCATCTTCATCGCTCTCACAGTTGTATTGCTGTATCCACTTCATCCCTCGACTAGCAAGATAGGGCGCTGGCCTATAGCCAGGCTTTTCTTCCAGAAAATAATAGTTTTGCTCTGACGTTTTAAAGGTAAAAGCAGGGTGCCCGTCCTTGCCAATGTTCCCTATAGCAAAAACTTTCCCACCTATCTTCCATACATCTGAATTTCCCCATTGAACAACATGCGTAGTATGGGGTAGCGCTTTACAAAAGAGATTGAATTCATCAATTGTCATATCATTTTATTTATTGAAGAAGCTGACTAGTGGTTATTGTGCTTCATAATCCACCTTAACCTCTCGTTAGAAAAAACCGACGCACTAAACGCGATAACAATTCTGCCCAAAATGCCAAACCATGGTGTGAAAAAGACAGTTACCTCTAGACACTTTATTTCCGGAAATTGTTGACGAAATTACGTCGCCTAGTACCTCTTCAACGGTCCAAGGCTTGATGTCGAGCGCAGTGCAACCAGACAGCGACCCTAACAGTAAAATAGCAGCAAAAACGGTTTGTACTTTTCTCATAATTCGGACTCTTATGAGATTAAGTCATAGACTTGTGGTGTTTGACTTACGACTTAGTGTATTTATATTCAAAAGACACGACTGCTGCACACAACCCGCCGATAATAAAACAAAACAGGGCAGTAGATACTGTACCTGCACTAAAAAGCCACGCTATACTTCTCGCACCATCCCAATACGCTGAATAAATTGGGCTATTTGAATCGCCATACATAGTTCTTGGCCCAAGGAATATACTAGAAACCCAAAGTAAAATAGTCAGCAAAGAAAAGATATAACCAAGAACACTCGTGGCTCTTGCAGCGAAGAGTAGGGTAGGAAGGTTATCCGTTTTAATCTTTGAGTGTGGGTAAAACTTCATGCAAATCCTTTTAAAGCTTTGAAAGAATAGATATATAGTTCTTCTAAACTTGCTTAAACAAACTGTTTCTCAAATCACGTTCATATTAAATGGCATCAGGTTACACCTAATAGCTTTGTTTCAGCTGCTAAGCCTTAATAGCGTCGATGATGAATAAATAATCCTTGTCATCATTAATATCCACAGTTTTAATAGTAATCCCTAACGATGTGTTATACGACAATATCAAACTATAAGTAACCAGCACTTTTATATTTCGCGATTATTTGGGCCTTTGAGTGAAGCCTCCCAAGAAACGAGTGCAGCAAATAGAGCAGATACGATCAATATAACTATAGCAAAAACAAGAGTAATCACTCCCGTTTTGTATGTGCCATGATAGGTTTCTCCTTGACCTCCAACCGGTACAATTGGAAATATATAATTATAAATTTCGGAAGCAAAAGCTAAAAGGGCTATACCTATAAAGAAATAACCGACATAAGCTAACAAACGCGCAACAAATAGAATTATGCCTAGGTTCCTGGGCTTTAAATCAGAGTAGGGTATCAGTTTCATCATAAGTCTCTTACATTAACTTGTTGTGCGCTATCGCTTTCAGTAAACGACTGAGGCAGTGCGGCATATCATTAAATTCAGTGAAGCCGTTATTCATGCATCTGCTTTTGTTAATAGGCTGCTATGCGTCCATTGCTGCCATCAAAAGAAGATAAAATGTAGCAATATCACTGCTCCCATCATGAACATATTTAATAATTTAAACCTTTTAAACTGTCTTGTTTTTTCATCTGTCACAGTCGAAAAAAAACCTGTTTTGAGTGATTCACTCAAATTTGCATTTGTCACTGACCACTGAGACCCACCTAAAGAGTTACGGGATAATTTTCCCCATTCTTCTGGGTAGGTGAAAGATAAATATTTACACATATCTCTAAATTTTTTTATTTGGAGAAAAATAAGTATAGATATCAGAACTAAAGGGATGAAACTTTCCATGTGATTGTAACCTCCTGTGCGCACGACGCTTAAATAAAGGGCGCACATATTAATTCTGTCTTTAATCAAAGCGATGCATTAGAGCCGCCACTTTTGTGTCGCTTTGATACTGCGAGAAACTTACTTTAATTGTTATAACGCAGTTTTTCGAGAGATGCTACAACTTATAGATTGGTTTATTTTGTATTGAAAGTAAATGACATGAAAAAAGCTGCTAAGAAATGGGTCTAGCCACAAATGAGTGCCTTTTGACGCTTTATTTACCCTATTAATTCTATTTCTAACTTTGATAATCCATACAATATGGAAAACTGCGGATATTAGATGAAGAACCTTAGCCGTAACTAGTAACGCTGCTGGTGCAGGGAACAGAAAATAGTAAGCAAGCCCTAGTAACGAAAGTATGTGAATCGAAATTGCAGTGGATGTAAATGCCTTTGAAATGTGACTTTTCAATGTTGAATTCAGTATTTCGGTTAACTGCCACAGGCGATAAACAACGTAAGTTCCAAATGAAAAAACGCACAAAGCTAGAACCGCTACTATCGATTTTTCTTTAAATAAACTCTTTATTTGTGGCATTTCTTCATCCTTGAATTAGTCGTTTAAATATCAGTGTGGTCTGCTAATTGTTTTTCAAGGCTGAGAAAGTTATATAGTTAGCTCTTTGTGTTGGACTTCGCAGTTAAATACCACTGGCTTTACTTATAGAAGTGTTTTGACTGATGAGCGCTGTCCATTGGTCAAAGGATTTTATTCTTGAACCCCCTTCAATAAGTATTCCTTGTGTATCTATCCGAATAATATGAGGCAGAGAGCTGGTAAAATTAGCAAATAAGCGCTCTTGAAATGCTATTTCTGCGTCAGCCGATTTCCATACCTCTCCAGTGTAGCCAGTTCTTGCTAACATTCTTTCTAGGCTAGCCCAATCCCCGTCTAAAGAAATTGCAACAACGTGAACAGTTGGTGGGGTAGTTTCGATTGCTTTGTTTAAGTTCTCTAGCGCTTCATAACACGGAGAACACCAAGATGCGAAAAAGTAAGCGACTACAGCTTCGCCTTTTAGGTTTTGGAAGGTAATTGGTTGTTTATCTAAAGTATAAAAAGTGTGTTCTTGAACAGGCTTTCCAATAAACGCTTTAGATGCAGCAATTTTCTCTTCGTATGTCTGACTCCAAGAGCTGTTTGAGAAAATAAGCAATAATAGTAATAAACCCTTCTTCATAATAACCTCCTAACTGTCAACGTATATAACTTTCTAATAGCGAGCACGTTACGCGTGCTATATCCCAAGCAATTGCGGCCTATAACAACACAAACGCGAATAGAGAATTCAAATCCCATCCTTTGGTTACGCGACTTGTAAAAAATGTTGGCATATAACAACCTAGCTCAAGAAAAGAGTAGGTTGATTAGGTTGTTATTCAAAGAACCAATTAATTCATAGAAAGAAGGCTACGAGGTTTAAGTTCTAAATTACTTTCCAAGCTTTCTATTTTTAAGAGAAGATCTTGATTAGCTTTACTTGTTTGCTCAATTTGACTCTGAAGCCTGTCTACTTTGACATGTAGAGTACTATTCGCTTGATTTTGCTGATACAGGATAAAGGACTGCAAGCTTATTACAGATGTAAAAGCAACGGCTGATAAAACTATTTTTGTACGGCTTTTCATAGAACTTCCTTATTTGAACAGAGCTTTTAGGTTACCAATGATTTTCTTATTTTTCACATTTATTCGTATAATTTTATAATGATGGAGCACAATAGCGAATCCGCCCCGAGTGTATGCGCCCTAGCAAACAAAGCTATTGTTAACTAGCATGGCATTTGCCGGCGAACTACAAACTAAAACAGTAAGTTTTTTAATAACTCTGCCGTTTTGTATGCAAAAACAAAAATAAAAATGCACTCCAATATTTTAGGAGCCTTTGAATATTTGTTTTTAACCCATACTAACGCAGGTGATGTTTTAGCTTGTTTTAAATAACCACCAAAGAAAGCTATTCCGTAAGCGCAAACAACCATAATAATCAGGTAATTTAATAGTGTGGCAGTATTCATAGTACCTCCATGTGTATATGCCGCCTGAGTTAAGGCGCTATTAATGCCTGGCTAAACTGTATAGCAATGCGGAACTGGGCCAAGCTCTAACAGTCCCGTACCTATTCACTTCACCGGCAATCCATAAGCCTCTGCAACTACTTTCTTGTATTTCTCCAAAGATGGAAGTCCAACTTCTGCTCTTCTGTGATTTACATTCTCTTGGTCTAAAATTGGTTCGAAAACTAATTCGCCACCTATAATATTTAATTGGGTGCCATATAGTTGTGGTTTATTTTGATAGATTAAAACCCTGTCTGTTAGTAAGGCAAACTCTTGACCCGTGACGCCTTCGCCATTTAAGAAGGATTGTTTTAAAAGTGGAAGCATGCTTTGCTTGAATTCGTAGTCTGGCGAATGTTGAACAATCAAAAACGCGGCTGAAACGCCTTCACTACCAACTAAATCTTGAGTAACCCACGAATGTTGTTCAACGATTTCTTTTAGCCTATTGGTGTTTTCTATATCAATACGCTTAATTTTTTCGAGCAAATCAGCTGGCGCTTTTTTCCATCCGGCTGTACTTATCTCATTTCTGACTTCTTGATCTGCTTTAGCCATAGATACTAGTTCTTTTTGTAGCTCTGTATTTGAAGCAGCTAAGCAGTTAAATGACAAGAATATAATTAATAGAGATATACGCATTTTTTGAAATCCCTTTAGCATTGTTCTTACCCACTAAAAATGAATATCCTTGCTAATTGTTTTTCCCTAAACGACCACTTTGTCTTCGAAGCTGTCGAGCCATTGCCTGAGTAGTTGGGTACTTAGGCAAAATTAGCCACAGAACAATATATAAAAAAACTGGTAAAACGAAGAAAAAGGAAGATATAAGAAACGCTATCCGAAGCCCCGCTTTACGGAGTCCATAATATCGAGAAAGACCTGAGCATACACCTGCGATAATGCCGTGTTCTCCGCGAGTGAGAACTGAGAATTCCCTATGTGGCATAAAACCTCCTGTTTCATGAAGAAAAAAATCTTAGCAACTAGCTTACAGATTACAAGACACAAATGACAGCTAGCAAGCTAAAATACTAAGCGCAGACTCGAAGTAGACGCTTGTTTGTTTTAATAAAGTACTCATAAATAAGTCTCTACTAAGGTAACATCAGAACATCAGTTGAGCTGATTTCTGTTTATGAGTACCTAACTTTTAAATGATAGAAGCAGATATTTGGGGATTATCGACAAAACCGCTGTATCTATGTGTCCCTTCGCGAGCCTTATTATACTTCTTACGCATTGGGTATTTTCGCCAACAAATCTGTGACACCTAAATCTATACCAGACTGAAAAAGTAATGTAGAAATTTGACCTCGATGATGAGTTTGATGGTTAAAAAAGTGTTGTATGAGGTGCGAAAAAGGCTTTTTGAAAGGGATGCCATTTGAATTTTGATAGGATAAATCACTGTCCAAACGCTCATCGCTGAGCTGATAAACAAATTCCAGAATTACGCCATCTAATCGGGCTCTCTCATTTTTTAGCTTTTCAAAGTCGCTAAACAGTATTGAATCGAGCTTTTCTGGTAATGGCGTCATTGCAAGGCTATGCAATGAACTAAAATTTGAGGGATGAGACGCAAATCGTTTTAGCCAAATGACATCGGCGATTAATATATGATTAAGGGTTCCGATAATGGAACCAAAGAAAGCGCCTTTGTTTTCTGAAAGTGAATCTCTACTTAAATGTGACGCAGCCGAGCAAATGGACTCATTTATCCATTTATTGTACTCAGCCATTAATGTGAAATTGCTTTTCAAAGACATAATCTGAACTTGGGCATAACTTTAAAATAAAGGGCGTAGGCACGGAAGGCATAATGGCGAAACCGCGCATGAATTTGTGCCCCAAACCGCCTGCGGGCGACATAACTTTGTTGTTAGGTACTATGGAGCAAAAACAACAAAAGCAGCCCTAAGTAAAAGAATAAAAACACCATAGACTAGAAGTGAAATAGAACGCCTACGGCGTTTAGGCAGTAGCTCTTTTACAACAACTGTATCGTCCTTTTTTAAAGACGCTCCCCAGATAAAAAACCAATATACACTGAGCGCATAAGAACTAGAACCGATTTGAACGGTAGCGTTATGCCTAGGCCAGAAACAAAAATACTTAGAGTAAGCAATAGTGCCACCGATCTTCACTTCAAACTTTGTCGTAAAGCGGTCATAAGATACGCAAACCATATTATCTTCTACGATGTGTCGATGTTTTTGAAATCTTTCGAAGCTCATATCCGTGAAGCACCTAATGCTGAGCTTTGGCGCGCAGAAGTGGGCCAAAGTCGCGAAGTACCCAAACAAAGGGAAAAATACACGGGCTACAATACCAAACGAAGTGTAGGGAGCCCAGGTGATTTTGTCCTTGGCATGCGCAGCAAGTATTAATGTACTTGTGACGTGGGTGCAGAAAGCAGTCTTTTGCTTTGTATCATTTTAAATGAAAAGTAGATGGTAATGATAGGGCAAATAAACAGCGCTTTGTATGAAAAAGTGACTGGGTATGTATTTGGTAAACATAGTCCGATAGCGATAGCAAAAAGAAACGATGTAATGCCTAAACAACTGAAGATCAAAAGTGAATAGAGTGCAATTTTAAGCAGAGTGGAGGGCATTGGAAAAATTGCTTTTTCAATGAGCTTATACCCCGTAATGAAGAATACAATTGTTACCAGGTTTGCAAAAAATAGTTCCATTTAAACATTCTCTTTAGCAGTCTCGCTTGAACAGCTTTTTACTATGACTTTTCAATAGGCTTTGAAATTTCCTGTCCGCCAAATATAAAAGCTAACATAATCGTTAACTCATCTATTAGCCATAAATTAGCTAAGCCCGTTAGAAGCAATACAATTATTAAGGCAATACCAGGTATAAAAAATGTGAGAAAACTATTTTTCCTTTGGCTTGGGAACAGTGTTAAGTACAAAAAAGCTAAAACAACGCCACAAAAAGCTGATAGCAAATAAGGCATTAAGTTAATAGGGGTTATCTCGACTTCTGAATAAAAGCCACGCATGAAAAAAAGCGTTAATGCCATTACAACTGACATTATAGTTGTTGATTTTATATTTTTCGGTGTAAGAAGCATAGTGATGTTCCTTATCGTTATAGCACTAAGCTAAGGGGCGGAAACGTGAGTCGAAAGTGGCGAAGCCGCCCTGCGGATATGTGTCCCAGCGCCCCGCGAAGCGAAGAGCGTCTTGCGCGTTCTTTAGATTTCATTGTTAAACTTTTCTGCATAATCAATAAGTTTTCTAGCAAGATAAGTCGCGGTTTTTAAATCTATTTCGTTAACTGAACCGTCCAAGCTTTGCGCTGTAACACCTGAATGACAACCTAGCCTATTTACGCCTTTTGCTGTGTCGTGATAAGGGGCGTCCAGATTAACCCAAAGCATTCCGTGTTGACTGGCCAATACCTGCATGTATGCAAGTGAGGAAGACTGATCTCCATTAAGCCCAGTGCCTGACGTAACACCCGCGGCTAGCTTACCCGACCACTTTTGTTCAGCCCAGAAATCACTTGTGGCGTCGGCAAAAGCTTTGAATTGAGCGGATACACTGCCCATGTAGGTTGGTGAGCCAAAAACGATCGCATGGCATTTATGTAATTTTGAAAAGAGGTCGGGGTTTTGAAACCGGCCATCTATAATCTGATTGCCTTCAATCTTGTGGGTGATGAGTTGACAACCATAAGCCTCAAGCTCTGTTATTACAGCTCGCATTAATTGGCCGGTTACGTCTGTGTTAGTAAAATAAACAAGTCCGATATTTAACATTGTACTAAAATTCCAAAACTACCATCGAGAAACGTAACTTTTAAATAAAGGGCGATAGCACGCAGGGCATATTTTTTGTTATGTAATATTTCCAAAGCATTAACTTTTGTCATGGCCTAAATCCAAGTGCGCAACTATGTAGCCGTATTGCTTATCGTTGATTTTCTCTTGCTCATGTAGCGATTTTGCTAATTCGAAGCTCCATTGCTTACCTTTAGGTGGCTTCGGAATGGACAAGTCTAATTCGAGTAGCTCTCTTCGAATTACAGTATTACCTTTTTCGGCTGCCTGTTTTGCACAATAACTTAAAATGTACTCGACGGCATATTTGTCTACGCTAGGTTTCCAAGTATATTCCACTTCACAAGCGAATTTGGTCTCTCCTTCTGGAGTCATATACTCTAAGCGACCAGTCGTGCAACCCGCTAGTAACAAAAGAGAAAAAGCTATACTTGAAAACTTCACCTTATTTTTGATTTCCTTTGGTCACATAATTTTTACGAAGTGAGTGGTTTGTTTTTTGTTAGGTGCGCAGTTTCAACTGCCAATAGCCGACGTCCAACCACTTATCAAACTTAAAACCGACATTGCTAAAGTGAGCAACTTTTTTCATACCCAGTTTCTCGTGCAATGCGACACTTGCAAGATTTGGTAGCGTACGCATAACCGACGATAGAACCACTGATTTTCATAACGAGCCACGGAAGATTGGTACTACGTGATTTTTCTACTCTATTTTGAATGTCGGTGCTTGAAACGGTCGTTTCTTCAAACGTAACAGAGGTATTTGAAACATAATGGTTATATATTTTTTCAATACTCTCATAATCTTCAGGTTGAACTTGCCTAATCAATTCATGCTCCATATGTTAATTAACCTCACAGTACCTAATGCCAGCTTATAAAAAACGTCCCAAAGAGCGTCAGTGAACGCAAATATGCTCTTGTTAGGAGACCTCACCTGAAACATCCTTTTTTCGATAACCAACTTTTATTGCAATGAGCATCACCGAAACAGAAATAATAAAATCAAAATATAGCGTCGGAGAAGTATATATTTGCTTCATTACCACGGATAAAAAAACATTCAGAATCATCGCACTGAATATATAAACGATAAATCCATGGCTATATGGTTTCGAATTCAAACCTCTAGCAAAAAACCAGTAGATTAAAAATGAGCTAATGCCAACCACTGGATAAGAAAATACAAAATAGGCAGTATCAAAAGAATTAATCTCTAGTCGAGCCAATAAGAGGTAGATCCCTGCGGCACAAAACGAGGGAATCAAAACACTCAGCGGTATAAACCAAAAAATCCTTTTAACCTGATACATACCTTGGTCTCCTAACACTCGCTTAAGGGCAGATTATTGCTGGCTATAGTAACAAGCGAAGTGCAGGGGGCCAGCAATAAAACGCAGTGTGCAAACTTCAGCGGCTTGTTATATGCCCTTGATTGGTTACCCAGTAACTTTGTTTTGTTTTAAGTCGTGAGACTTTTCAGCGAACCCCTTGTGAACACCATCAACAAATGGCTCCACGGATAGAGAGAGAAAAAGACAAAATGAGCCGAGTAACATCATATTCCGGTTATTTTTCCTGTATCCGAAACTAATAAAAAAATAAAAAAGATAAAGAGAATAACTTCAAAATAAAACATCATAATTCCTTTTTTTGCAAATGAGGTGATGGGCATATAACGACCCGTCTTAATTGGCTTGTAAGCTATACTTTGCTACCAAACCTTCCACCAAGGTTTTTGTATACCAGGGTGAGTTATTTTTAATAGTTGAGGTTCACTTTTATTCCCAGAACGAGATACAGCAATAATCTGAACCAAAATATTTATGGGTTCTTGTTCCTCATAACTCCCGTCTAACCAAAGAAAACTAAATAGCTTTTCATTTTCCATAAACTTCGATGGTACGACAGGGGATTCGTAAAAAAGCTGATCTTCAAATTCACCTTCAACAATTTTAAAGATATAACCTTGTTCATGAGAAGGTAAAGTCTCTAGTTTTAAATTGATAAAGCCCGCATCAGAACATGAACCATGATTTCCATCATCTGTTCCTCTGTGAATTGAATCAACTTTAAAAGTTGGTGTAGTAACTTCATCTGAAGAATTTTCGGATATTACGAAATCATCAAACGCTGGAGCGAAGGAACATGCTGCAGCCTTAAAAGCTAGGATATTTAATACCAATAATAGAAAACGACTCATAACTTCCTTGTTTAGCTAACTTTTAAATAAGGGGTGATAATACTTAGGGCATAATAGCGAAGCAACCCTGCGTGTGAGCTCTCCAGCGACCGCAGGGTAAGAGTTGAGCGCCTTGTTATAAGCTTTACTTGCCATTAAACAAAACCGCCGCTTCGTAGACCAGTTGTTCATATTGTTTTTTGGTTATAACACCTGAATCCAATTGTTTTCGAGCTTTTTCCGCACTTAATATATATTCGTATTCTATAGCAGCTAAGATATAACCATACTTCTGCTCGGAGAGATGGCCTGATTTATAGCTTTCATACGCACTCCGTTTGTTCCATGTTTGACCATTGGGTGGAGAAGGTAAGCCATAATCGTTTTCTAATATAGTTGGGTCGGATATGACCTTTCCGTTTTCAAGGTGCCCTTTAGCACAAAGATATAAAATGTAGTCAACGGAGTCTTGTACGCCATGCCAATGCCAATTGAATTCAGCTGTGCAGGAGCCTAACAATTCACCTTCTTTACTCAGGATGTCTACTCTACCTTTTGCGCATCCCAAAAGGAGCATAGTTAAGAGAATAACTAAAAATAACTTCATATTTTAAATACACATAACACCCACATATGGGGCAGTAATACGTGGGCTAAAATACGAGCGAAGCGATTTAATGTGATTGTTATGCACCATTCACTATAAAACATTGATTGCTTTTACAGCAAAATCTCCCCAGGCTTGCGATTTAAAGAGAGTATTCATAGCCACAACTAACACGCAAAACAATACGACTGCCGAAAATGTACTTACGTACAAACGTTTTTTAGTTTTCCAATCATAAAAAATTAATACGGTGTAAATTAAAGACATGAAAATGTACATCGAATAACTTGGTAAAGTTAAGACGTGTATAGCCCGATTAAGCCCTTCAGGCATCATTATAATCGCTGCCGCAATCATGAGTCGTTTATGGTGTGCTTGGTTCTTTATATTTAAAATACCCAGAATATAAAGTATCAAAAAAATTAACCATTGAAGAAAAACGCCGCCAAGGAAACTACCTGCACGAATCCTTGCTTCGGCATCCTCGGGATTGAACACGCCGAATCCTGCCATGCGATGATAGAACTCTAAAACCATTACAGAACCTGTAACTAAAATTCCGATAACAATAAAAACGCTAAGTTTCCCTAGAGTTTTATGTGCAGAATACTTTCCGGTGCTTGATAATCTAATTTGATTGATAAGCAACAGATACCAAGCGGCGCTAAAGGTTCCGTGTAAGCCTATCCACATTGAGACTCTACTTAAACTGGACGGATTAAAACTCCAATGAAGAGCAAAACCACCGATAACCACGAAAGTTATGAAAAGTGAGAACAGTAAGTAGAACTTAGATTCAGAGGACAACATCTTTTTCAAATTCCTTTTCACAAGTAAGTGACTCCATGTCAATAATCGAAAAAGCCGCAAGTTTCAGTGCTTGCGAAAATGGAGCATAACACCCCGATAAGGGGCAATTGCTTGCACGCGAGAATATCGGATTCGCGTGCGAGGAATTGTCCCAGCGAGCAACGCGAGCGAGTTTATTGAGTTGTATGGATAATTCTTCCCTAAATACACCGACATTCCTTTTCGAAGATGGGTAAAGTGAGGCCCAGACTTTGGCTGCAACCAAAGTTGGCTGTGTGGTAGTTCGGCGATTGAGTGGCTCCTCATTTGAGAGACCGATAACAAACTCGAACGCTACACGGTACTCCAAGCAACATACTCGAATAGTCGACTGGGCCCCGAGCTCGCATTTAGCAAACCAGAGTTAGCTTATTATGAATAAAACCGCAGTGCAAAACATAAACGTGGGTGTAGATACCGGAAAGGATTTTCTTGATATTCATATTCGTCCACTGAATGAATATTTCAAAGTCAGTAATGACAAGAAAGGCGTAGCAGAAGCAACAAAACGTCTTCGAAAATTGAATATTGAACGTGTTGTAATTGAATCTACAGGTCGTTACGAGGCTCTTTTTGTTAGTGCTTGTGCAAAGGCGGATATACCTTTCAGCATAGTCAATCCAGTTCACGTAAAACGTTTTGCAGGAGCGATAGGACAAAGAGCTAAGACGGATAAGTTGGATGCGGCGTTGATAGCTCAATTCGGTGAGGTAATACAACCTAAGCTATCTAGGCTGAAGCCAGAGGATATGCAGAAGATGGCAGATATTGTTAGGCGTAGAAATCAGTTAATAGAGATGCAAACTAAGGAAAAGAATCGTCTGCAGATTATGTCAAAGGCCATTCAGCCCAACATAAAAGCGATGCTTGTACTTTTGAATAAGCAAATAAATAAGATGAATGATGAGCTAGCAAAACTGATAGAAAGTTGCCCGGAATACAGAGCGAAGAGTGAGCTAGTGCAGAGTATGCCAGGCATAGGAAAAATATCAGCCGCAGCATTAATTAGTTATCTACCAGAACTTGGTTTGATGAATAGCAAACAGGTAGCATCACTTGTTGGCGTCGCACCGATGAATAAAGAAAGTGGTAAATATAAGGGTAAGCAAGTTACTCAAGGAGGGCGTCACTAAGTCCGCACCGTTCTATTTATGGCGATGATGTCAGCCATGCAGTGTAATAAAAAATTTAAGGCGTTTTACGAGCGCTAAGTTGAAGCGGGAAAACCGAAAAAAGTTACCATAATCGCCTGCGTGAGAAAGATGGTGACTATCTTAAATTCAATGGTAAGAGATGGCGTCATGTGGGAAGAAAAAACAGTTTAAATTCAAGGTTGACGCCATAGTCGTTTGTTAGGTACGTTTATAAACATCGGATCGATGCCCAATTTTTATCACCTGTACTACAAGCTCGGTTTCTCGGATTTCATAAATAATTCTATAAAGACCTTGCCGGATACGATACAAGTCGAGTCCACTAAGCTTAATTGCTCCATCCATTCGCGGGTTTTCAGCCAATAAGTCGATTTTGGCGAGGATCTTTTTAACGTCCGACTTCGGAATTGCCCTAAAATCTTTTGCTACTGATTTCTTGAAAGTGACGCTATATTTTTCCATCAGCTTCCAAACTGTTTAGCAAGTCCTCATAGGAAGTTTCGGGCTCTTTGGCCCTTTGTCTTACCGCAGCCAAATCTTCTTGATCTTCTTTCATAAGGAGTCTTACTGCTTCATCAATCAGTTCTGATATTGAAGTGTCTGATGATGCTGCCCGCAGTTTCAAAGCATTATGAATTGCTGGTTCGAAGTAAACGGTTGATCGTTTTGATAAAGTACTCATGAATAAGTCTCCATTTAAGTAACACTAAAACATTATAGCGTTAAAGTGTCGGTAGGGCTAATTTTTGCTCAAGAGTACTTAACTTTCCAATAACGGTCGCAGGCATGTAGGGCATAATGGCGCAGCCGCCCCGCGTGTATGCGTCCCAGCGAGCGGCAGCGAGTGACATAATTTGTTCGTTATATGCCACAACACCTGTATGAAAAAAATATTAACTAGACTTATTTTCTTTTGACTCTTTAAGTTCACGTTCTAGCTTGTCTACTCTTTTCTTTGTAAGGACGGCAAAGGTAAAACCGGATATTCCAAATGACATCCCCAGAGTTCCTAGTATAAACGCCAAAACTTCCATAATTTACTCTTCTTAAAAAGTGACTCTTAGTAACAAAAACACTCGATGCTACCTAGCAATATAACTCCTCTCTTAGGGGCAATAACACGTGGGCTAAAATTTGGAGCGAAGCGACTGAGCCCCCGTGTTATTGTCCTAGGGAGCTGGCGACCGACTACAGCGGCTTGTTATGCGACATTTGCTTATTAGTGTGACCTTTGTTGTTCACTGAAACATTAAATACAGACAAACCTAACGTTAACAAAAGAAAAAAACACCCAGCAATTACCATCCCGATAACACCGAAGTTACTGTGGTTGCTAAACTGGTTGGTAATATCACGAAGTGTTTCACCGCTAAGTACCAACTGATTTGGGTCAATATTTTTTGATGCAAGGGACTCAATTTGAATATCGTTTAATGAGAAAAGGAATTCTGTTGTAGTATTCGTTGATTGAAAAATGTACCAAGCTGAAATCCAGAACAACAGTCCAACAACCATAAAAAATGATTGAATAGGTTTTGAATCAATGCTTACTGATATGGTTTTCATAAAACTTTCCTTGTTACATAACTTTAAGCTAAGGGGCGCTAGCCTGTGGGCTATAATCCGAACAAAGTGAGTCAGCCCACATGGCAGCGTCCCAGCGACCGGAGGGAGTGGCTTGAGCGTATTGTTAGCCGCGTTCGTGCCAATACCCTGGTTTTCGGTGGTTGTGCATAATAGCTACCACACTAATTTCCCTGTTTTCGATAATTTTATAAATAATAGAGTATGGGAATCTGCTTAAGACAAAGCGCCGATGAGTTTGCCCCATTTTTGTCCATGCCGATGGCAAAGAGCTAACTGAATCGATGGCTTCTTTGAGTTCTTGAGTAAATTCGTGACCCAAACCCAATGACTGTTCTT
>NZ_JADOEK010000022.1:0-31704 GCF_027563165.1 Alteromonas sp. PRIM-21
ATTGCTCAATACGGATGGTATAACAGATAATGACTATTTGTACTCGGGCGAACAGTTTGATGCACAGCTGGATAATTACTACCTAAGAGCGAGATATTACGACCAGAATGTGGGTCGGTTTACGCAGTTTGACTCGTTTGAAGGACTAGATCTATATCCTGCTTCGTTACACAAGTATGTGTATGTAGCAAATGATCCCCTTACTTATACAGATCCTTCTGGATATACTTTCCTAACCAATCAGTTAATTGCTTCTACTATAAGAGGGCAACTTGCTAGAACCAGTGCTTCACGTGTAGGTATCTCTATCGCTAGAAGTAAATCAACTAAACAACTGGTTTGGGATGGAGGCTGTTTCGTTATTGAAGATATTGTAATCCGTGAGGCTACTAGAATTGCAACTGAAGGCGTGTACCTTTTCTCCGATCTTAATAACAACGGGCAGCCTTATACCGGTCAAGCCAAAAATGTAAAAAATCGAACGAATCAGCACGCAAAAGCTGGCAGAGTTAAAGCTGATGCCTTCTTACGTAGCTTCCCTGTAACAGTTCGCGACAAAGGTAAGATTAAGGATGCGTTGGATATCTTGGAACAGTGGGTGTTAGAGGTACTACTTGAAGAAGCTGGATACGACAAAAGTGGAAAAATCAAAAATGCTCCTGTAGGTAACCAAAAGAATGTTATTGGTAAAAATAGACCCAAATTACAAAAAGCATTAAGCAAGGCAAAGTTATGCGGTTAGATAGTGGAGCAAGATTTGAATATAGAAAATCAACAAGTGGCCACCCTGATTACATAGTGAATCAAGATAAATACGCTAGAATTTTAAAATTACTTGTGAAGTGGGATGACCGTATATTCGAAGAGATTGAAGCGGGAAAATTCGCTAAGTTGGAAATAGATTATGGCGAGTGGGGTAATCTGGACTTTCTCTGTGATCCAAGGTTTAAAAACATCCAGCACCTTGGTATTTCGAGAAGTGCAGAGATTACCTCTTTGGACAACATAAATTGCTTAATAAATCTGAATAAATTGGGCGTTGGGCTATGGGATAGAAAAAAAAGTATAGTTTTATCTCTGCCTGAGCTTAAAAAGCTGGATTCGCTTAGTGTTTGTGATGTTAATTTGGATTTCAATAACATCGCGTCTGCAAATTCAATTGTTGATTTAGATTTAGCAAATGTTGGTTTAAAAGATTTGGGCGTTCTATCCAAATTTGCCGGCCTAAATGCTTTTGGAATCGGCAATGAATCAAAAATTAGAGATTTAAGTGGTCTTTCAGTGCTCAAAAAATTGAAATACTTAAATGTAGGTTTCTTGCCATGTGAATCATTGGTTTGTATTGATGAACTCCCTGAGCTAGAAGAGCTATGGATTATAGAAATGCGCAAACTGGCGAGTGTCAAAGTTGAGTCAGTGCATTCTAAATTAAATAAGCTTTTCATAAATGCTTGCGGCAAGTTAAATGAATACAGTTTCATCTCCAAATTCAAAGGCATCCAAAAGCTGGGAATTTCTTGCAAAGAGATTAATTCATTATCTTTTCTTGAGGATTTGCCAAATCTTTGTTCTTTTCATTTTGGCAATAGCAAGGTGGTAGATGGAGACCTTTCATTTTTAGATATACATAAAGACACTGCTGATATTGGTTTTGGGAATAAGCGGCATTACAATCGAAAAAGTAACGAATATCGGAATTCCTAATTTCACTTTAGTTATATCTCAAAGCTGAATTAACGATCACCTTGAATCGACCATACTTTACTAGACAGTTGTTTAAATTAAGATATCCAATTTTCTACAAGTAGCCCTTTAACCCGATGAAACTCTCGTTCGTTGTTAGTAACAACAGTCAACCCTAAGCTACGCGCATGGCCCGCGATATGTAGGTCATTTACACCAATCATTTGGCCGGACTTTTCCAAATTTGCTCTAATTGAACCATAATGTTGCGCCGCATTATTGCCATACTCAAGAACTTCAAGCCTGGAGCAGAAATCTTCTACCTGCCTGGTATTATGTTCAACTTTTTGGCTTTTCTCACATCCATGTAAAAGTTCAGCTAATGTAATTGATGAAATAGCCATTCTGCCCGCTGAATCATTGAATTTTGATAAAACTTCCAAAGGACGATTCTTGATCACATAAATACAAATATTAGTGTCTAGTAGGTACTTAATCATCAAAACTTTCTCGAGCAGTTTGTTCTTGGCTCGCCCTTTCATTCATAAAGTCACCTGTTACTGAATTGCTTGATTCAAAAAAGCTATCCCAAGTATTTTCTATAGGGCTTAATACTCTTTCCTTACCTACAACCCGAACATTAACTGCTTTAACAGATTCTTCAAATCGTGCTTCTGCGGGCATCCTAACTGCTTGAGAGCGGTTATTCATAAAAATTTTAGCTGTCGTCATTTTTACATCCCTTAGTTGGTATATAGCATTACTATATACATAAAGTTGGTATATGGCAAAGGCATATACCAAGCGATGTTATACATGCTTTGGCGTATTGAGAACATGCCTATAGCCAACTAGAAAAACCTTGTGTGTTTCATCGTGTTTATCGGAAGCTTAACGCATCACAAACTTTCCAGAGTTCTATGTTTTGCTTAGTTTTTATAAACGAAAAATTTACATTACTTTCTTTCAAGAAGAAGCAAGTTTCACGTTAAATGATCATGAAATGCCTAAAAACAAAAGGTACAGCGTAAGTAAAGCAAACTGCATAATTTGGAAGAGTAATCCTAACATGTTAAATAAATGGAAAATTTTTCATTTAAATGCAAAGAGAATAGCTTGAGAGTAATCAATGAGTGACTTGTGCTCGATAAAAATTGTCTTTAATCTGCCACGCCTGCTTCATCTTTGAAGTAGGTAACTAGTGCATTTTTTATAAGGCATACAAATCACTATGGCACCACGTTCTTTCGCTTTTTTAAGCGAATTGAATTCATTAATTAGACCTGCAGTAAACTACACCAACGGTGTAGGCGCTATGCTGTGGTTAGCCAATATGGTGCTGTTGTTGAATGTTGCGCTAGTTATTAGTGGCACCATGGCCGACGCTACAGAGTTTGTCAGTGCATTTAATGAAAGCTTGGTTTTCGAGCCTTTTTTCATTGCACTTGCTAATCACACGCTTTCACAATTTATCGTTCCCACTATCGCGTTGGTATTAGTCGGTTTATTGGTTAAAGCCACGGCTATAGCAAAGGCGCAAATAACAAAACAGCGCCGACCTATTCCTTACCTTTGCCCTACATTTCCTCAGCCTTTCGTTCAAACGGTTGGCAGCCGAGCGCCCCCGCTTTTCAGTTAAACCTCTCCGATATTTTAGCCACCATGAGTGCTGCGCTTTAAGCGTAATAACGCCACTTTTGGTGCGTTTTCCGATGCTGTAAACCCGTAGTTCCTTTAGGAATTGCACAGTCATCGCCGTTTAACTTGTGGGTTATAGGAACTTGTTTTGTCTATTCGTAACCTTTTTACTTTGATTGTTGCTGGTGCTGGGCTTACGTTAGCCGGTTGCAGCGGTGGCGTGCTTGACCCCAAAGGGCAAGTGGGCATGGATGAGAAGAACCTTATTATTCTTTGTACCATTCTGATGCTGATTGTTGTTGTTCCCGTAATTGTTCTAACGCTTTACTTCGCATGGAAGTATCGCGCTAGTCGCGACTTTGAAATTTACACCCCGAAGTGGGCACACTCTACAAAGATAGAAGCCGTTGTATGGTCAATTCCTATCTTAATTGTTATTTCGTTAAGCGTGATCACATGGCGTTCTACTCACGCACTCGACCCTTATTCACCACTAGAAGGCAAAGGAGAACACCTTACTGTTGAAGTGGTATCGCTCAATTGGAAGTGGCTGTTTATTTACCCTGAGCAAGGTATCGCTACCGTCAATGAATTAGTGTTTCCGGCTAATAAACCTGTGGCGTTTAAAATCACTTCTGAAAGCACTATGAATTCGTTTTTCATTCCTCAGTTGGGAAGTCAGATTTATTCCATGGCGGGAATGGAAACTAAGCTTCACCTTATCGCCGATGAGCCAGGTACGTATAAAGGTATTTCGTCAAACTACAGTGGCGCGGGCTTTACGGGAATGAAATTCAACGCTATCGCCACACCTACCGAGGGCGACTTTAACGATTGGGTTGCAAGCGTAAAACAAGCCCAAACACCGTTAACTCCCGCTTCTTATGAGCAGCTTGCCAAGCCAAGTGAAAATAACCCTGTGACTTACTACAGCGAAGTGAGTGAAGGCCTTTTTCACGACATCGTGATGAAGTACATGAAAGATCACGGCTCTATGGACTTTTATAGCAAGCCAGAAAATGCCGGAACCGGCGAACACCACACAATGCCTCAAATGCAACACCGTCATCATCAAGAGGATGCACAATAATTATGTCTTTTTTAGGTAAATTATCTATAGAGGCCGTGCCCTATCACGAGCCCATTATCATGGTGACACTTGCCGTAGTGGCACTGCTTGGTGTGGTTATAGCCATGCTCATCACCAAACACAAACAGTGGGGTACCCTGTGGTTTGACTGGATCACGTCTGTCGACCACAAACGCCTTGGTATTATGTACATTGTGCTGGCTATGATCATGCTGCTTCGCGGCTTTGCCGATGCCATTATGATGCGTACTCAGCTTGCAATGGCAACCAATGGTGCGCCCGGGTACCTCCCGCCAGAGCACTACGACCAAATCTTCACAGCCCATGGCGTTATCATGATCATCTTCATGGCAATGCCGTTTATGATTGGCTTAATGAACATCATTCTGCCGCTGCAAATTGGTGCCCGTGATGTGGCGTTTCCTTTTTTAAATAATTTGAGTTTTTGGCTAACCGCAGGTGGCGCAATTCTAGTGAATGTGTCTTTAGGGTTAGGTGAATTCGCAAAAACAGGGTGGGTTGCTTATCCGCCGCTAGCCGGGTTGGAGTTTAGTCCCGGGGTTGGCGTGGACTATTATATATGGGCCTTGCAGATATCCGGGCTCGGTACCCTGTTAACCGCGGTAAACTTCTTAGTTACCGTGTTTAAAATGCGTGCCCCTGGCATGAAACTCATGCAAATGCCTATTTTCACCTGGACTTGCACATGGGCGAATATTCTTATCGCCGCATCGTTCCCTATTCTTACCGCTGTGTTAGCCATGCTAACGCTAGACCGCTATATGGATTTTCACTTCTTCACTAACGAAGCAGGTGGTAACTCCATGATGTATATCAACCTGTTTTGGGCGTGGGGACACCCTGAAGTTTATATTCTTGTACTGCCTGCATTTGGTATTTTTTCAGAAGTTATTTCAACGTTTACCGCTAAGCGTTTGTTTGGCTACAAGTCGATGGTTTATGCATCGGGCGCCATTGCCATTCTAGGCTTTATTGTGTGGCTGCATCACTTCTTCACCATGGGGTCGAGCGCCAATGTGAATGCCTTCTTCGGCATTATGACCATGGTTATAGCTATACCCACGGGGGTAAAACTATTTAACTGGCTCTTCACTATGTATCGAGGTCGTCTTGTACTGAGTGTGCCTGTGCTATGGACGTTAGGTTTTATGGTGACTTTCACCATTGGCGGTATGACTGGCGTGCTGTTAGCCATTCCTGGCGCAGACTACGTACTCCACAATAGCTTGTTCCTTATTGCTCACTTTCATAACACCATTATTGGTGGTGCAGTGTTTGGCTACTTGGCGGGCTTTGCTTTTTGGTTCCCGAAAGCCATGGGCTTTAAGCTTGACGAAAAAACCGGAAAAGCAGCGTTTTGGTGCTGGCAAATTGGTTTCCTTTTGGCGTTCATGCCTCTATATGTGCTTGGCTTCTTGGGTATGACACGCCGTTTAAATCACACAAACAATCCTGACTGGAATATCTGGTTATACATTGCCGCATTTGGTGCGTTTGTTATTGCGATTGGCATTTTCTTCCAGCTTCTACAATTGTTCGTCAGCTTTAAAAACAGAGAAAAGCTCAACGACACAACGGGCGACCCGTGGAATGGCCACACGCTAGAGTGGTCAACCGCGTCACCACCTCAGTTCTATAACTTTGCCAACATACCGCACGTTAAAGACATCGATGCATGGACGGATATGAAAGAACGGGGCGAGTCGTATCAACGCCCAGAGAAATACGCACCTATACATATGCCAAAAAACACCTCAGCCGGTGTGTTTATGAGTATGAGCTTTACCGTTATGGGCTTCGCCCTTATTTGGCATATCTGGTGGCTAGCCGTTGCTGGTTTAGTAGCAGGAATAGGGGTGTTTATCAAACGTTGCTATACCGCAGATGTTGATTACTACGTGCAGGTAGATGAGGTTGAACGAGTTGAAGCCACGCACTTAAGTGCAAATACAGTAGGAGGTCGCTAATGAGTACTATTGCAACTTCAAGTGCAGCGTCAATGCCTCAAGCACACGCACATGAAGAACATCATGAGAACAACACAGTGTTTGGTTTTTGGTTGTATTTAATGACCGACTGTTTGCTGTTTGCATCTTTTTTTGCAACCTACGCCGTGCTCTTCATGAACACGGCAGGGGGCGTGTCTGGCAAAGATATTTTTGAACTCAACTTTGTAGCTGTGGAAACAGCTGCATTGCTCTTAAGCAGTATAACCTTTGGCTTTGCCATGATTTGTGCTCACCGGCAAAACAAATCAGGTGCTCTTGCTTGGCTGGCGGTGACATGGGCGCTGGGAGCGTGTTTTATCGGTATGGAAGTATATGAATTCCACCACCTTATCGAGCATGGCAACGGGCCGCAGCAAAGTGCGTTTCTAACGGCGTTTTTCTCGCTAGTAGGGCTGCATGGACTGCACGTTACAGCAGGCCTTATTTGGATGTCCATTATGTTTATTGAAGTAATCCGCCGAGGTCTTGGTGAGCAAACTGTTACCCGATTAAGCTGCTTAAGCCTGTTTTGGCACTTCCTCGATATCGTATGGATATGTGTATTTACCGTAGTGTATTTAATGGGGGCAATGTAATGGCGCTACATGATGCAAAATTAGCTTCGAATTCGAATAGCCACGCTTCATCTGAACATAGTAGTGATGCTAGCCATGGCGATGTGAAGTCATACGTTATTGGCTTTATTTTATCTGTGGTTCTTACCGCCATTCCGTTCACCTTGGTGATAAATGGTGATTTTTCTAAAGTTACCACCATTTGGAGCGTGGTTACCTTGGGCTTAGTTCAAATTTGGGTGCACCTTAAATACTTCCTGCATCTTAACTTTGTAACCGAGGAAGGCAGAGCCAATACGTTCTCGTTTCTATTCAGTGCGCTCATTATTTTCATGGTGGTGGGGTTATCCGTTTGGATCATCTACGAATCGAACGCCATGATGATGTATTAGCAAGCCACAGGGTATACGTGGTCTAGTCTGACGATTTTGTCTGGCTTTTCATATGCTTACTAAATTTCGGTCAGTACGTTAAGCCCTCACATAGTGCCTTTTTAAAGGGCGCTCAGTGTTGGGCTTCTCAGTATTCATTGACGCGCGTCTTAATTGGCGCGTTCTAATTTTGGATTTTACCCATGACCTCTACCTTTAAACGTTATCTGTCAGTCACCAAGCCCGGCATCATTATGGGTAATGCCATTTCGGTAACGGGCGGTTTCTTGCTCGCGTCCCGTGGCGATATAGATTATTGGCTATTGCTCGCAGCGCTCATCGGTTTATCGCTGGTGGTGGCTTCAGGTTGTGTCATTAATAACTGCATTGACCGAGATATCGACGGCAAAATGCAGCGCACCGCAAAACGGGTTACGGTAACAGGCGAGTTGCCGTTACTTACTGCGATGTTGCACGGTGCTGTGCTAGGTGTTGCAGGGTTTGGCTTGTTAGCGCTTTACACCAACCTTACCGCCGTATTTTTTGCCGCCTTTGGCTACGTTATTTATGTGGGCGTTTACAGCCTTTATATGAAGCGAAACTCAGTATACGGCACATTCGTTGGCAGTTTGTCAGGTGCGGTGCCGCCAGTGGTCGGTTATTGCGCGGTAAGTGGTCAGTTTGATATGGCCGCAGCTATTTTGTTGGGTATGTTCAGTATTTGGCAAATGCCCCATTCATATGCCATCGCTATCTTCAGATATAACGACTATAAAGCGGCTGGCATTCCAGTATTGCCTGTTTCGAAAGGTATTGCGAAAGCGAAACGCCATATAGTCCTACATATTGCGGTATTTGCTTTAGTGGTAATGCTGCTCCCGCTTAGCGGTTATACGGGCATTGGTTTTTTAACCGTGGCCTTTGCAACCAGCCTATGGTGGCTTTTAATGGCGCTTCGCGGATATAGACCCGACATCAACGTAGAGGGGTGGGCAAAACGAGTATTTGGCTTTTCCATTGTAAATATAACACTGTTATCTATCGCGATGTCGGTGGATTATCACACCACCGTTGATAGTTTATTTGCGATAGCTTTGTAGAGCTAATAAGCGCTTTTGCCTCGATGGAATACCTAAGTCAAAAGCGC
Source organism: Alteromonas sp. PRIM-21 (assembly GCF_027563165.1). Classification (NCBI taxonomy): domain Bacteria; kingdom Pseudomonadati; phylum Pseudomonadota; class Gammaproteobacteria; order Alteromonadales; family Alteromonadaceae; genus Alteromonas; species Alteromonas sp. PRIM-21. The sequence goes on from NZ_JADOEK010000022.1 coordinate 8,514, forward strand.
TGTGTACGTGGTAACTGTATAATGATTATACTTCCTGACTTTCGGCGAGCTTTTCTTCAATGTACTCGTCTACCAACTCTTCAAGAATAGCTAGTGGCACAGCACCATTTTTAAGCACCACGTCGTGGAAATCGCGTAAATCGAACTTATCGCCTAATGCTTGCTTTGCTTTCTCGCGAATTTCTAAAATTTTAATCATACCGACTTTGTAAGAGGTGGCCTGACCCGGCATAACTATATAGCGCTCAATTTCAGATGTAACATCACTAAGGGCCATACCCGTATTGCGCACCATATACTCAATAGCTTCTTCTCGAGTCCAGCGTTTATCGTGAATGCCTGTATCTACCACTAAGCGCACAGCTCTAAATAATTCAGCTTGCAGGCGACCTAAGTTATCTAGCGGTTTATCTTGAAAGCCCATTTCCCATGCTAAATATTCTGTATACAACGCCCAGCCTTCGGTGTAGGCAGTAAAAGGCGACATTTTACGAATAAACGGCATGCCTTCTAACTCCATTGCTACTGCAATTTGGAAATGGTGACCTGGAATACCCTCATGGTAGGCCAGCGTGCGCATGCTGTACTTAGGTGTTGCTTTAATATCGTACAGGTTTGCGAAGAAGCGGCCTGGGCGAGAGCCGTCAATTGCAGGCTGTTGATAATAAGCACCTGGTGCAGTTTTCTCTTTAAACTCAGGAATGCGGACGACTTCCATACCTGCTTCAGGGCGAATTCTAAATGCTTCGCTAATACCTGCGTCAATTTCATCGAGTATGGTTTGGTAATCTTTAAGAATTTGTTCGCGACCCTCATCACTGTCTTCGTAGTAATGAGAGGGGTCTGCGGCTAACGCGTCCATAGCGTTAGAAAAACCCTGACTTACGTCATAGCCTTCACCAGCAAGAATAGTCAACATTTCGCCCTGAATTCTCGCTACCTCTTTTAAGCCTAGGTTGTGAATTTCATCGGCAGTCATGTCCGTAGTGGTAAAAAAGCGTAGCGCGTTGGCGTACACTTTGTCACCTTCTGGCAGATGCCAAAAGCCGTGATCGTTACCTGCTTTGGCTTGAATAGTAGTGAAATAGTCAATTAATAGCTGGTAGGCGCGATCTACATCATCATCTATCACTTTTTGAGCGTCTACTAAAAATGCGTCTTGCTGCTCTGCCGAGATTTCTTCCGCCTTCGACATTTTTTCTTTCAACGAGCTGTAAAGGATGTTCTCTTCTAATGGTGAAGACACAAAACCGTTCATCTCATCAAGTACACGCTCGATAACGAAGCGAGGCGGGATAATGCCTTTTTCTTCTCGCAATTTTAGCCCTTCGAGCACTTGTGCAAACTTCTCATCTACAGCACGTAGTCGGCTTAAGTAGTTTTCAACGTCGGTAGCATCATTAATTTGATGCTGTGCTTCCATAAAACTGGGAAAACTGTTTTGTACACCAAAAAGCTGGTTCACTGGATAGCTGTGGTACTGGTATGGCTCGTTACTTATAAGGTAATCAAGTAAATAAAGCGTGATTTCTTTGGAAAGCTGCTCGTCTTTGGTTAAGTCTTGATCGTCGTACGCTAAAACTTTTTCGCGGATATCATGGGCCTTTGCAAATAAGGCATCATTTTTCTCTTGGCTAACGTCGTCTAACTTAGCGTTATGGCCTTTAATGCCAACCGATTCCAAAAAACCGAGCGAGGTTAACGTTTCAGGACTATCAAAGGCTACTTTTACTAGCTCTCGATTAAGCAGGTTATTAAAGCTAAAAGGCTTATCTGCATACCACTCATGCGCAGCAAACGTACCGCCCGCTAATACAATAACCAGTAAGCCAGCACCAATCCATTTGAGAAATCGTTTCATCGTTATTATTGTCCGAATTTTGTCCAATGCTTACGTTAACGGAAACAGTGCAAGAAAGTAAACTTGATTTGTAAATGGTTATTTCAAACGCAAGGGAGCTTTTCGCTTACGGATAGGGATACTCTCGTTTATAATTTCCACCTATTCATCACATGTAAATAGGCAGCACCATGGCAACGGCATCCGCACTTCACATTTTGGTAAAAACAGAGAAAGAAGCGCTTTCTATTTTAGAGCAGCTTAAAAAGGGTAAGGATTTTGCGACGTTAGCAAAGCGTCATTCCAAATGTCCTTCGGGCAAGCGTGGCGGCGACTTAGGCGAATTCCGTCGTGGCCAAATGGTAAAAGCCTTCGACGATGTGGTGTTTAAGAAAGAGGTGCTTAAAGTGCATGGGCCAGTGAAAACACGCTTTGGTTTTCATTTAATAAAAACACTTTACCGCAGTAACTAGGCAAAAAAAGAAAGGCTTCAAGCGCCTTCCTGTCATCAAATATTAAACCGACGATGCGCTAGTTACCCGGCTCCCACTTTTCACCGCATACTGTGTTTCGGGTGAAGATAGCGTAAGGGCTGTTGGCCTCGTGAAGTGAACTGCGAATTGCTGAACCGTGATCTACTTTAATAAAAGGTGTATCAGGCGCTTTGCCTTGCCCATCCAACATAAAATAATCGCTGGTATAGCTTGTTAGCATCATACGGTTTTCATAACCCATATCGGTTAAGCGAACTCGGGTAATCGCTTTGAACTTAGCGTTAGGGTTTGAAAGCCCTACAATCTTCTTAAAAAAGTAGCCTTTATCAGATTGCAGCTGCGAAAAACCGTTTAAGGTGTTAATCAGGGTTTTCAAATCTATGGCTTCGCGCTGCAACATAAAGTCGTGATGAATAGCATTCCCGTCTTTTCTAAGGCTGTCCTTTGACGGTGCTTTACCTGCAGTGTAAGCCTGCTCTGCTTCTAACGAAGAAAGGGTGTCTTGCCCCTCTTCTGCATAGTGAACTAGGGCGTTTGTATTCATATTTACGTAGTAGTCGCTGATCCCAGCGGGTACCACTTCAAATAACATAACATCTGGCGTTACGGCGCCGCGCTCTTCAGGCGTTTGAGGGCCTTTGGCTACGCACTTGTCAGAAATAAAATAGTAATATTGGCCCGCTTCAATAGCGAAAGCCGTATTAGACAGCATCGCGCAGGTGGCGAGAAGTAGTACCCTGGAAGTGAACTGTTTAAATGCCGTTACAGCACTGCCTATTTGCATATCGAAGGCGCCTTATTGTTTGATGCATTTACGTATAAGACCTCATTGTAAGTGCATAGAAAATAAAGGGCGAGAAAACTAGGGCAAAATTACTTAGTTGTTTTTTTGGTTGTCAGGGTTTTCCAATTTTTCTATTTCTTTCCAAAGGGTTTCAGACTCAGCTGTTAGCAGCGAATACGTTTTGATATCACCGTTTCGTTGTGCATGCATGGCTTTCTCCAATAAGGCATCGTATTGCTTGCGCATTTTTTTCGTGGGGTTGTTATTAAAAAGTCCGAACATGGAAGAATTTCTCTTTTTAGTAGTTAGCGCTATAACGCAATAAGAGAATGTTTCGATCACCAAACTTAGTTAACAAACTTTCATGGTAAGGAAGCAAGTTCTATTTTTCTTCAACAAACTCTTCACTTTCGTAACTGCCCCATCATTGTAAAAACTTCCTTGAAGTTAATCTCAACATTTACGTATGCACAAAAAATAACCGTATTTTTCTTTATTCACATTGTGAATGAGAAAATATTGAGACCATTTATTAACTGTATGCCATTTCTTTATTCGTATTAGTTATTAGTCGTAAGGAAAATGTAGTGGTTAAGAATAAGTGTTTCGCGTAGCTTTGCTCCTCTATTCGCCTATAAATAAAGCGGTCACAGGGATGAGTACTGCAGAAAAAAGTGCGAATAAAACAAAAATTGAATGTAATTTAGCCAAGGAATGCTAAGCATAAGCGAATTAAATGGCTGCGCTGCATAAGGTTGGTGTCATTCTCAAATTGCCAAAAAAGTGAGGAGGTGTATGTGTGAAGATCATAATTTTAAATGAGTCAAAAGCGCCGGATCCGCTCAATAATGTGGAGAAGCGCTGTGCAGCTACGCCAAGTAGCGCTCAACGTCTGGTGAAGAAAGGTGCAACTTTACTGCTCGAAACAGGGGCAGGAAAGGGGGCTGGTTATTCAGATAAAGAATATCAAGATGTGGGCGTCACAATCCTTGATGATGTGAATGATGCATTATCAACCGCAGATATGCTGGTAGCGGTGAATAAACCTAGCGATGCACAGCTAGCGTTGATGAAAAAAGGGGCCATTGTGGTAGGCCATCTTGACCCTTTCTTTCAGCAACCGCTTATTGAGTCTATTGCAGAAAAAGGGCTGACCGCTATTTCTGTAGAAATGATTCCACGCTCATCTCGCGCTCAGAAAATGGATGCATTGAGCTCGCAGGCGAGTCTTGCAGGTTATGTCATGGTAATGCAGGCAGCGAATCAGTTGCCATCAATACTCCCTATGATGATGACACCGTCAGGCACCATAAAGCCTGCGAAGGTATTTATTATTGGTGCAGGCGTAGCGGGCCTTCAAGCTATAGCAACGGCGAAACGTTTAGGTGCAAACGTGCTTGCTTACGACACCCGTGCGGTAGTGGCAGAGCAAGTAGAGTCACTAGGTGGCAAATTCCTTAAAATCGACATTGGTGAAACAGGCCAAACGAAAGACGGTTACGCAAAAGAGCTGACTGACGAACAAAAAACGAAGCAGCAAGAAGCACAGCGTGACGCGATTGCCGACTCTGACATTGTTATAACTACTGCTCAACTATTTGGTCGCAAACCACCTGTATTAATTTCAAAAGATACCTTAGCACTAATGAAGCCGGGCAGTGTGGTTGTAGATATGGCCGCAACATCGGGCGGCAACGTTGAAGGTTCGGTTGCTGGCGAAACAGTTGAAGTTAACGGTGTAAAGGTAATCGGTAACGGTAACTGGAGTCAGTTTGTGGCTAAAGCCGCCACCGATATGTACGCCAATAACATCTATAACCTTGTGGATGAGTTCTTTAATGATGAAACCAAAACTTTTGGGCTGAATCTGGAAGACGACATTCTAGCTGGCTGTGTAATTACCCACGACGGCAACATAACCAACGACATGCTTAACAACGCATACAAAGGAGCCTAATCATGGAAATCATTTATTTACTTTTCATTGTGCTACTGGCTGCTTTTTTGGGTTTTGAGTTAATTCGAAAAGTGCCTGCTACGTTACATACGCCTTTAATGTCAGGTTCTAACGCAATATCAGGTATTACGTTAGTAGGCGCATTAGTCGCATCGGGTAGCGACAATAATTTGCTAACCACCATTCTTGGTACGGCTGCGGTGGCGCTAGCCAGCATAAACGTAGTGGGCGGGTATCTTGTTACCGACCGCATGCTTGGCATGTTTAAGAAAAAAGATAAATAAGGAGTACGCAAGTGAGTGATATCGTAACTGTAATAAACCTTGCGTATGTAGTTGCTGCGGCGCTATTTATCTTGGGTCTTAAATTACTTAGCCATCCAGATACTGCTAAGAAAGGTAACTTCATTTCTGCCATAGGTATGCTGGTTGCTGTGGTTGTTACCTTGCTTGATCAGCAAATTATTAGCTACCACTATATCCTTTTAGGTTTTGTTATTGGCGGGGCTTTTGGAGCGTGGAAAGCCAAAACCGTTGAAATGACGGCAATGCCGGAAATGGTGTCTTTGTTTAACGGCTTTGGTGGTGCAGCGTCATTGCTTCTGGGCTGGGCGACACTGGCAGGAATGAGCCTAATCACCCTCAAAACTGAAAGCGCATTTACCTTTATTACCCTGTTTTTCACTATCTTAGTGGGGGGAATTACGTTCTCTGGCTCAGTGGTGGCGTGGGGTAAACTGTCGGGTAAAATGAGCTCTAAAGCGGTTATCTTCACGGGGCTTCGTGAACTAAGTATCTTGCACCTCATTGGCATGGTAGTGATTGGTTATTTCTTCACTACCGACCCAAGCAACCCTCTTTGGATTTACTGTGCAATCGCGTTGTCACTAAGCTTCGGCTTGTGGGCTACTATTTCAATTGGTGGTGCAGATATGCCAGTGGTTATAGCGTTATTAAACAGCTACTCGGGCGTTGCCGCGTCTGCTGCAGGTCTCGCTACTGGTAACACAATATTGATTGTTACTGGGCTGCTGGTTGGGGCTTCAGGCTTAATTCTTACCAATATTATGTGTAAGGCAATGAACCGTTCACTGATGAATGTGCTGTTGTCTGGCTTTGCGAAGCCGGTGGAAGCCGGTGAAAAAATAGAAGGCGAAATAAAAGTATTAGCCGCGCAAGATGCATTTTATGTATTAGAAGCCGCGCAAGCAGTACTGGTAGTGCCTGGTTATGGTATGGCGGTTGCGCAAGCACAGCATGCTGTGCGTGAGCTTCAGTCGCTATTAGAAGAAAATGGCTGTACGGTTGATTATGCTATTCACGCGGTAGCAGGACGTATGCCGGGTCACATGAACGTGTTATTGGCAGAAGCCGATGTGCCTTATGACCAATTGTACGAAATGGACGACGTAAACCCGCGTATGGAAAACTATGATGTGGTTATCGTTATCGGCGCGAACGATGTAGTTAACCCTGCGGCCAAAGAAATGAAGGGCAGCCCTATTTACGGTATGCCAGTTATCGAAGCCCATCGTGCTAAAACCGTCTTTGTACTTAAACGCTCTGCTAGTGCTGGCTTTGCCGGTGTAGACAACCCGCTGTTTTTTAAAGATAACACACGCATGGTGCTAGGTGATGCTAAGGACACCATCAACAGTATTATTCGCGAGTTCGGCGACGACTAATACGATGTCTATTCTCTTATAGGCAACCACTAAAAGGCCTGCGTATACGCAGGCCTTTTGTTTAAAAGTATAAAACCTGATTACAATGTACTACAACTTTAGTTGTGATTAACGGGATTCGGTTTTAGTATGTGAAGGCTATAGAAGTTGAATTCACTATTCATATAGTCATAGAGATGTACGAATAAATGTCTACGACCCCTTTTCATATTGAGCCGTTTAGAAATTGTATCTTGGTCACGCTTCGTGGCAAGTGGGATATGTCTACCAACATTCAGTATCTCGCTAAACTTTCTGACTGCTTGAAAACCCGTAAAGGTAGACCCTTCCACCTATTTGTAGACATGCGCGGTTGGCAAGTCCCCAATTCCGATACCTTCAATCAAATAAAAGCACCTATAAAGTTAGATCGGCGAAGCCAACTTAGCGAGACCTGGTTGGAAGATGACGAGACTGATGTAGAACATATCGCGCAGAAGTTTTTTAAATCGCCGCAAATTAATCTGGGATTTGAGCTTGAGCGTACTCAGAACATCTCGGAGTTTATAGCGCATTGTGAAGAAAAAGCAGACAAAATAGTTATAGACTATGTTCGAACATGGATAGGCACATAAAAGTTAGCGTTCGATAAACAAAATTAGTCGCGACAATAGATATTTTACATCGCAACAATACTCGCGTTCAGCCTTGTGTTGTCTATAATACGCGGCTTATTTTCGCACTTACTTTGCTAGGTATAAACCTAGCCCACTTACACATAGGTGAATAAATTGTCAGATTGGAGCATCGAAGAAGCGGAGCGCGTCTATGGCGTGTCTCAATGGGGTGGTGGCTATTTTCAAATTGGTGAAAATGGCAATGTCCATATTACCCCTGTTCCTGAAGATCCTAGCATTCGAATCGACTTTAATTCGGTAATAGAAGATATCCGTAAAGAGGGCGTACAGTTTCCCGTTGTAGTGCGATTCCACGATATCTTGCGCTCGCAAGTTGCCGGTTTGAACAAAGCTTTCAGAAGCTCAATCGAAGAAGCCGAATACCAAGGCCAGTACCAAGGTGTGTATCCGGTAAAAGTTAACCAAATGCGTGAAGTGGTTGAAGAAATTGTTGATGCAGGTAAGCCTTACAATTACGGCTTAGAGGCAGGTTCGAAAGCTGAACTACTTACCGTATTGGCAATGAATACCAACGAAGACTCGTTGACGATCCTTAACGGCTATAAAGACGATGAAGTAATGCGTCTTGCACTGTTAGGTAGAAAGCTTGGTCGCCGAGTTGTTGTGGTAGTGGAAAAGTATACCGAACTGCTTTTACTCGTGAAAATTTCAAAAGAGCTTAACATCGACCCGATTATCGGTGTGCGCTCTAAAATGACCGTGAAAGGTCGAGGTAAGTGGGAAAGCTCTGGTGGCGAACGTGCGAAATTCGGTTTGACCATTACAGAAATCATTAACGCAGCCCGCTATCTTGAAGAGCAAGGCATGGCCCATTGCTTAAAGCTGCTTCATTTCCATATTGGCAGTCAGCTGACCGATATTCGCGCGGTTAAAGAGGCGGTAACTGAAGGTGCACGTATTTATGCAGACCTTCACAAAATGGGCTTTGCGCTGGACTATGTTGATGTTGGTGGCGGTCTTGGTATCGACTACGACGGCAGTAACTCAACGAACGAGTCTTCGCGTAACTACAGCATGCAAGAATATGTTGCCGACGTTGTCTATGGCATGAAGGAAATGTGCGACCTTGAAGGTGTACCGCATCCTCACTTGGTAAGTGAAAGCGGCCGTGCGATCACCGCTCACCACAGCTGCGTTATCACAGAAATTGTGGGTGAGATTAAGTCCAATGCATCGCACATGGACACTTCGGCAAAAGAAGGCGAGCACTTCTTTTTGAAAAACATGCGTGAACTTGCCGATACGTTTGATGAACAAACCAATATGCACGAGATTTACAACGATGCTTCTCAGTATAAAGAGCAAGCGCTTGATGCATTTAAGCTGCGCGTACTTACGTTAGAAGAGTTAGGCAAAATAGAAACCCTTTATTGGGATATCATGGGTCGCTTACAGAAGTGGTATCGCAACGAAGAATACGTACCTGAAGAGCTACAAGAGCTAGATTACAGCTTGTCGTCTCAGTATCTGTGTAACTTTTCAGTGTTCCAGTCGGCCGCTGATACGTGGGCTATCGACCAGCTTCTGCCAGTAGTACCGCTTATTCGAATGAACGAAGAGCCGTCGGTAAACTGCTCACTGGTGGATATTACGTGTGACAGTGACGGTAAAATAGACCAGTTCACTATTGGTCGCGAGATCACTGATGTGCTGCCAATGCACCCACTTAAGAAAGACGAGCCTTACTACATTGGTTTGTTCTTAACGGGCGCGTATCAAGACGTAATGGGCGACATGCATAACTTGTTCGGTCGCTTAAATGAAGTGCATATTTACAGCTACGATGACGATCCGGAAGATTTCTACATTGAAGAAGTGGTGAAAGGTTCGTCGGTAGAAGATGTGCTTAACGTTATGCAATATAACCCGCGTTCAATGGCATCTGATGTTAAGCGCATGATAGACAAGCACGTGTGGGATGGTAACTTAAACCCTCGTGAGGGTGTTCGCTGGACTGATTTCTACGAGAAGTGCTTAGCGGGTTACACTTACCTTAAGCAATAAGATGCGATAGTGAATAAACTAGAGCCTGCTATTTCTTAATATATAAATATCACTTAAGTTTCGCAGGTTCATAAAGCCGATGCCGCTACTACTTAGCTGCGTCGGCTTTTTTCAAATAGCGCTTCCAAAGTTCCGCTGTTGTAGAGTTAATCATATTTGATTCTGCGTTCAACAGCATCACATAGCCGACTTTCCTCTCCGGCATAAAGGCAACGTCGGCGCGATAGCCTTTTACCCAGCCACCATGATAGTTGAGCTGCACGCCATTTAAGTCATAAATACGCCAACCCAAACCATAATGCGCATCGTCTATCATCCCGCGCCAGCCCCTGCGATAGGTTTCACGCTTGGTTCTGACGCGTTTTGTTGTGACATAATCTACCATTTCCTCAGAAATCACCGTTGGGAATTCGCCAAGTAGCGCCTGCAAATAAATGGTCATATCTGAAATGCTGGCATTAACACCTGCAGCGGGAGAAAAGCGGTAGTAGTTGCTTTCAACTTTGCCTTCACGCCATTTATTTCTAGCAATAGCGATGTGTGGTTGTGCCCATGACTGTGATGCCAGCAACCCACCTTTACCGACGCTGGCGGTCTTCATGCCTAATGGCGAGAAAAGGTTTGCCTGAAGCTGGCGTGAGTACGAGGTATTGTTGTTGCTGAAGTAGTACTCCAACGCCCCGAAAAGTGCATTTTGATAGGTGTAACACTCGCCAGGTGCACACAAGGGCTCAAGCTCACCAAGGGATTTTAGTACACGCTCTAACGAATAGTCGGCTTCAATCAGATTGTCGTAGGCGTTAGGCATAAAACCACTGGATTGCCCTACAATATGTTGCAGCTGCAGCGCGCCCATTCCTTTTCCTGTAAAAGGAATGTCGGGCAATAAAGTAGAGATGGGGGTCTCCCAGCTAAGCTGGTTTTTCTCTACAAGCTTGGCAGATAAAAGGGCAGTGAAGGTTTTTGAAACAGAGGCTAGCCTGAATACTGTATCTTCGGTAACGCTTTTCCCGCCTTTTTTACGGGTTTTTCCGTAAACGTAAACCCGCGGCGCTTTCCCCTGTTCGTAAAACACAAAAGCATAACCAGGGACATTGTATTTTAACGCTTCTTTTTTAACGTGATTTGCGTAGTCATCTAACCAATCTGCAGAAGCACTTTGCGTTATGACCATAAGTGTTGCAAATAGCCATAGTGGAGCCAGGCTCAGTAGTGAGAAGCGCGAAGAGTTCAGCATATAGTCAGCTCATTGTGCCTGTGACTTCAATATTACTTCACAGGGCGTTCATTATTATTATCTCGTTATTATGCGTTTAGCCGCATCAATGATCAAATGTCGCTAATTATACTCACTGATACTACCCCTAATTTTATAGAGTACCGATTTTGTCGCACTTACTGATTAAAGACACGATACACTATGCTCAGGTAACGAGTTTAGGGCGAGCGCTGCATACTTATGTTAGATAACGATGTTGTGCAAGATGAAGGGGCTTCAGAAAGCGAAGGGTTAGGTCAGTCTGCGTTCTCTAAAGCGAGACTTAGCAGAGATCCGCGTTTTGACGGTCGATTTTTCGTTGCAGTAAAAACCACGGGCATTTTTTGCAGACCGATTTGCCCAGCGCGCTTGCCTAAAGAAGAGAATGTTACTTATTTCGAACATGCGACTCAGGCTATGGCGCAAGGCTATCGTCCTTGTTTTCGGTGTCGACCCGACAGCGCGCCTCGTTCTGCGGCTTGGAAAGGCGTGGGCGCAACAGTAAGTCGAGCGCTATCGCTATTATCTGCCATTCCTATAGAGAGTGTGGCAGATATTGCCTGCCGGTTAGGGATAAGTGAACGCTACCTAAATAAGCTGGTCGTTAATGCGGTAGGCATATCGCCTAAACAGTTTCAAAATATGCAGCGCGCTTTGTTTGCAAAACAGCTTATTCAACAAACTCATTTGTCTATGACGGATGTATCTGTAACCGCAGGTTATCAGTCGCTTAGACAATTGCAGCGAGCTGTAGAACAATATTGCGATACCTCGCCGACACAGCTTAGGAAAAAGCAGGGCGCTGAACAAAAGTCCATATCCCTGTTTCTTGCTTATCGCCCTCCGTATAACTGGCCCTATGTACGTGATTTTTTAGCTGCGCGCGCCATTGAGGGAATGGAGCTAGTTACAGAAAACAGTTATCAGCGCTACTTTTCAAGTCATTCCAGTGCTGGTGTCTTCAAAGCAGAACATGACCACGCGCGCAACGGCTTCAATGTTCACATTGATATGCCGGATTTACGCGCTCTTCATACCGTAATAGAAAACATCAAGCTGGTTCTAGACCTTCACGCCGACCCATTATTGATAGAGCAAAGCTTAATGCAAGCAGGGCTGTCACAAAAGCAGCTAACATCAGGTCTACGCCTTCCTAGCGCGTGGAGTGTATTTGAAAGCGGTTGCCGCGCTATTGTCGGGCAGCAAGTCAGTGTAAAAGCGGCTATCGGACAAGTAACGCTACTTGTACATCTGCTAGGCGAAAGGGTATCAAATGTCGTTTCTTCGCAAGACTTTGATACCGAGACGGGTGAGTGCTATAGCTTTCCTACACCAGAAACTGTCGCGGACAATAATCTAGAGTTTTTGCGTATGCCACAGGCCCGAAAAAACGCGTTGCGCAGCTTTGGACAATTATTTGTTGGCGATGGCGTGCCAGCCCATGAAGATATACTTGCAATTAAGGGTGTGGGGCCCTGGACACTAGATTATTTAAAAATGCGTGGCGAGAGAAACCCAGATATTTATCTTGGAGGCGATTTAATTGTTCGTAAAGTGGCACAGCAGTATCCGCTGGAGCCTGATAAGGCGGCGCCGTGGCGCAGTTATTTAACCCTTCAGCTTTGGCAACTTAGCAACCAGCAAAAAAAGGCTTAACCATGGTATACACAGGTTTCGTTAATAGCGAGCAAGGCCCAGTCAAAGTAGAAGCGACTGATGAGGGAGTAACAGCCATTGCGTTTTTAAACGTAGATGAAGCTGAGCGATTTCCTCCAGTGGGTCCTTTTATAATAGGTGATAAAAGCGAAGTGGCCACTTACTCCGGTAGTGCTTTAAAGACGATTCAAAAGCAAACCAATGAAGAACAATGCAACTTTCATGATGATGAGGTTTACGCGCATCCCCGTTCACGAACTAATGCACTCACCGATGAAGCGTGCCGTCAGCTTAAGGCGTACTTCGATGGGCAGCTTCAGAAGTTCGATTTACCGCTTACTCCTAAAGGCACCGTGTTTCAGAACCAAGTATGGCAGGCTTTACAGCAAGTTAAGTACGGTGAAACGGCCAGTTATTTAGATATTGCGAAGGCAATAGGCAACCCAAAAGCCGTTAGGGCCGTGGGTATGGCAAATGGTCGTAACCCTATTGCTATTGTCGTGCCTTGCCATCGTATAATCGGCAGTAATAAAACCCTAACGGGCTACGCAGGTGGTTTACCGCGTAAGCAGTATTTACTTAATTTAGAGGGGGCCCAAGGGGTGTTGTGGTCATAAGAGAATGGGTCATAAGATAATGGTGATAAAAAAATGGCAATAAGAGACATTATTTCACTGTTGGTATTAGCAGGGATATGGGGCGGTTCGTTTATTTTTATGCGTGTTGCGGCACCAGAGTTTGGCATTTATGTGCTGGTGGCAATTCGTACCTTGCTAGCAACGGCAGTACTATTTCCTCTGCTGTTGTTGCGTGGCTCGGTTAAAGATATTAAGCATCACTGGCTTGCCATAGCGCTAGTAGGGTTGGCAAATACCGCCGTCCCTTTTGTGCTTTTTAATTACAGCAGTCTGCACTTAGAGGCAGGTGTTAACGCTATTTTGAACGCTACCGCACCCATGTTTGGGGCTATCGTTGCTTGGCTCTGGTTGGGCGATAGACTAACAAAGTCAGCGGTTGTTGGGCTCTTTGTTGGCTTTGTCGGCGTTACCGTTATTAGTCAGCAAAAGCTTGGCGAGGGCGATATCAGCTTCCTACCCATTTTAACTGCGCTTTTAGCTACTACAGGCTACGGAATTGCAGCGTGCATGATGAAAAAATGGCTACAAGGGGTTAAGCCTTTAGTTGTGGCCACAGGCAGTCAAGCTATGGCCAGCATTATGTTGGCACCTTTTGCACTTGCAACTCTGCCAGACACAATGCCAAGCGTTAATGCATGGGTAAACGCCGTGGCGCTAGCCGTCGGTGGTACCGGTATCGCGTATATCTTGTATTTCAAGCTTATCGCCGATATAGGCCCGGCAAAGGCGATAACTGTCGCCTACTTAGTGCCGCTATTCGGCATAATTTGGGGCGTACTTTTCTTGCAGGAACATTTGTCAGCTCAAACCATAGTGGGGGGCTTAATGATTTTGTTTGGTGTTGCGCTAACCACAGGCGTTCTCAAACGAAAACGCCTTAAAGTTAAACCTGCTTAAATCGAAGTTTGCCTGGGCTAGTCTATCAGCTGCATTCTTACTAAATTGCTGCCGTCGCGCTTAGCTTGATAAAGCGCGTCTTCAGCATGCGCGGTTACTTCGTGCATAGCGCGAGTTGACGCAGTATATGAAATGCCAATAGAAGCGGTAATTACTACCTCGGGTAAATCTTGCAGAGGAGGAAGCGTAGCGATGCCGTGGCGAAGGTTTTGCGCCATGTCAAATGCCACATGAGGGCCAGTGTGAGGCAGTAGAATAATAAACTCAGCGCTACTCCATCTACCGACTACATCCTGTTCGCGCATGTGCTCGGCTAAGTAAGATACTACTTTATCTAGAATGTCATCGCCCGCGTTACGTCCATGGGCGTCAACAATTTCTGAAAGTTCATCAACACTGACTAACATAATGCTTAGCGATTTGTGCTCGGCCAGTAGCGTTTTATAAATAAGCTGTAAATTATCCTTTTCAGGCAGACGGTTGCTGTGGCGTACCACTAAGTCTGGCTGCATATCTTTTCTGAAATAATAAAGAAGATTGTAGATCAGCAAGAACAGTGAGAATACAACAACCAGCAATGTTACCACGCTAAAGATAAACGCCTGAGAAATTTCTGCCTGGCGATCTTCTAACGGACTTAAAAGAAATACGGTCCACCCGAATTGATTCAGTTTAACCTCGGCAATAAGGAAGTCTTTTTGGTCGATAGTAACTAGCTTATTATTTAAAGCTTGCTCGCTTTGAATAGTCATGGGGAGACTGGCATACCAAGGGAGCTCTGATAAGTTAGTAAAATCAGAATAAGAGGCAATAAGGCTTGGGTCTGAAGACAACATAATGTCACCCTCGCCATCTACAAATAAGAAGTCATAGCCGTATTCTTGTTTGTAGGTATCAAATACTTCAATAAAGCTGCGTAAGCTTTTTCCTACACCAAAAAAGCCTAAAAAGCGGCCATCTTCATCGTGAATTTTTATATCAATATAAAAGTGCGTGTCTTCCCATTTGCCAATATCGGCAACAGCATCGGCGGGATAATCGCGGTATTTAAAGTACCAGCTTACTTCACCTTCAATAAGGTTAATAATGCTGCCATCAGAATTGTATTGCTTTCTGTCTGCTTCGCTGGCTATGAAAAAAGATAAACCAAATTCATTTTCAAGACGATCCAATGTTTTGAAAACGGCTTCTTGGTCTATAGTCTCCCCATCCATTAAGTCTACTAGTTCGGTAGAGTGGCCGAGTGCTTCAGAAATATGCAATGGCTTAAGAAGTTGCTCAACGATAAGCGAAATCGCAGGCGACAATGACTGTTGCTGCGCTCGACTTTGTTCGGCAACGATTTTTGAAATACTGAAATGAACCAGTGTTACTATGGCGATAACCACTACCGCAAATAACACTAGAATACTTCTATGTAGTGTACGAAATGTGTTCACAGACTGCGCATGCTCCCTTGCCTGGCTGAACCTTACCTAGTTAACAAGTATACCTGTTGCAATAATGAACTACTAGGCGATTTATCTTAACTTAGACTAAATAACGAAGAGGGATAGCGCAACGCAAAGTCGTCCGGTCAGACCTCGAAATGAAGATATCGCTGACATATTATTGTCCCTTAGTTACACTATGCTCCGTTTTTTCATTCTCTTTGCGAAATAAAGGAATTATATGGCTTTCTCAGTGGTTGTCTTAGCAGCGGGTAAAGGTACCCGTATGAAGTCGTCGTTGCCAAAGGTATTACATAAAGTGGGTGGCGTACCTATGGTGCAGCGAATTATCAACACCGTAAAATCACTAGGTGCGGATAATATTCATTTGGTCTACGGTCATGGCGGTGACCAGCTGAAGGAAACGATAGCTGAAGATAATTTAAATTGGTGCTTACAGGCCGAACAGTTAGGAACAGGCCACGCTGTTCAGCAAGCAGCTCCTCATATTAAAGACGATGAAGATGTACTTGTTCTTGTTGGCGACGCACCACTTATTCGCGAAGAAACATTGAGCGCATTAAAAGCAGCGAAGGAAAGCTGTGACTTAGCCTTGTTGACCGTGAATTTAGACGACCCAACAGGTATGGGCCGCATTATTCGCGAAAATGACAATATTACTGCGATAGTTGAGCACAAAGACGCTACAGAAGCACAGCGTGAAATTAAAGAAATCAATACCGGCATGATGATGATGTCCGGCAAAGATCTTAAACGCTGGCTGGGCGAGTTAAGCAACGACAATGCACAGGGCGAATATTACCTTACTGATGTTATTGCAATGGCTGCCGCTGAAGGCAAGCGCATTCAGTCTGCTCAGCCGCAGTCGGCTGTAGAAGTGGAAGGCGTAAATAACCGTTTGCAGCTAGCTAACTTAGAGCGAGCGCTTCAACATCGACAAGCCGACGAGCTAATGACGAACGGGGTTACCTTGTTGGATCCTGCGCGTTTCGATTTACGCGGCCAGCTAGAAACTGGTAATGACGTGATTATCGACGTTAATGTGATTATTGAAGGTAAGGTTACGATAGGCAGTAACGTTACTATTGGCGCTAACTGTATCCTGCGAAACTGTACCATTGCCGATAACGCCGTGATTGAAGCAAATTCTATTGTTGAAGAAGCCAGTGTTGGTGAAGCTTGTACAGTTGGCCCTTACGCAAGATTGCGCCCTGGTGCAGTAATGCAGAAAAATGCCAAAGTGGGTAATTTTGTAGAAATGAAGAAGGCCACGTTAGGTGAAGGTGCCAAAGCGAACCATCTAACCTATTTAGGCGATGCAGAAGTTGGTGCTAAAGCGAACATTGGCGCAGGTACAATTACCTGTAACTATGATGGCGTGAATAAGTCAAAAACCGTGATAGGCGAAAACGCTTTTATCGGCTCCAACTCATCACTTGTTGCGCCAGTGAATATTGGTAATGGCGCCACTGTGGGGGCAGGCTCAGTAATTACGTCAACAGTAGACGATAACGTACTAGCCGTTGCCCGTGGTAAACAGCGCAACATTCAAAATTGGCCGCGACCGACTAAAAAATAAAAGCAAATCTGGGTCAAAGGCTGCTAACAGCACTTAAGCACTAGGGCTGGCAAATACAAACCGTTATTTGCTAGCCTAGTACCTTAGTCGTTTTACCAAAAAACTTTACCTGTGAAACACACGACTGTTGTAAGCCTTTGGTGTAGGACATTAAAGCAAACATCTAGCGCAAGGTTTCAGCACTAGCATTTAGCGCGTAGTCGCAAGCTTAACTATTTTAGTTAACCTTCCCACTTCAAGTTTTTCAAATAATGGACCATCCGATATTTTCACTAACCATATTTACTGATAGTGTGTGTTCACTTACCTTAAAATAGCTAATTTCATGGAGCTGCTATGATATCTACACTAATCGTCGGCTTTGGATTTTCAGCCACTACGTTCCATTTACCATTTCTAAATTACCTTCCGCAGTTCTCGGTAGATGTGGTTATTTCATCAAAACCCGATGTGGTTAAGGCGCTCTTACCTGAAGCCGAAGTGTACAGCTCGTTAGAAGAAGCGTTAAAAATTCACGATGTAGACTTGGTTGTTATTACAACGCCGAACCATCTTCATGGTCCGCAAGCTAAATTGGCACTGGAGCACAGTTGCCATGTGTTGGTAGAAAAGCCATTCACACTGGATAGCGAAGAAGCAGAAGCGCTGGTAGCACTTGCAAACGGCCAGAACAAACAGCTTTGTGTATATCAAAACAGGCGCTTTGATGGCGATTTCCTTACAATTAAAAAGCTTATCGACGACGGTGTAATTGGTGAGATTAAACGCTTGGAAAGCCGTTTTGATCGTTTTCGCCCAGTACCTCGTGATAGATGGCGTGAAAACGAAGGCCCCGGCAGCGGTATCTTCTGGGATTTAGGGCCGCATTTAATAGACCAAGCATTACAGCTTTTTGGCAACCCGAAAGCCGTGTCTGCAAATATAATGACGTTACGTGAAAACGGGCAATCCAATGACACCTTTGATATCACGCTTCACTATGGCGATAAGGTTATAAAATTGGGTAGCTCGGCTTTTCAGGCGGGCGCAACCTTGCGCTACGACCTACAAGGCACAAAAGGTAGCTTTCGAAAGTTTTATCTGGACCCACAAGAAAACCACTTACGAGCAGGGCTGTCTTTTGACGATGCAAGCTGGGCAATAACCAGTAATAAAGAACATGGCGTGCTAACGGTGGCAAGCGAGAGTGGCGAGTTGCTGGAAGAAACTATCGAAACACGTAAGGGGGAATACCTAACGTTTTTCAATCGTCTTGCTCACGCCATTGAAGACGGTAAGTTCTCGCCAGCTGATGCAAGCACAGTCGTACCTGTTATCAAGGTCATTGAATTAGCTATACAAGCAAGTGAGCAGAAGCAAACGCTGTCGTTTAATTAAACAAACTATCTTGATCAAAGTTTCAATTTAACTTACGATGCTTTCAATTTGTAATCCATAGCTTTCGTTTTGAAAGTTATGGGTTGTGAGAAGCGTATTATTTACGAAATACTCATGAAGCTAACGCGCTAGAACGTTTGTACAACAAGCTCCCAACGCGCAGGCAAGCGCTAAAGTAATTCGTAAAGCCATTGAGGTTATATTGAAAAGTAGTCAATCAGTTGAACGGCGCCGCCAGCAGATAGTGGCGTGGGTGAAAGAACACGGTCAGTCACAAGTTGAAGATTTGGCCGTGCGTTTTGCTACCTCTGAAGTCACGATAAGAAAAGATCTTGCTGCCCTTTCTCAGCAAGGTTTGCTTATTCGTCAGTTTGGTGGCGCTGTACCTGTGCCATCAATAGCCTTAGATACTCACTCTTCTCAATCCATCACTAATGAAGCTTACTCAAGCCAGATGGCTAGCCCAATAATTAAAGCAATTGGTCAGTGTGCGGCAGGTTTAGTTAAACCGGGCAATAAGATAGTTATAGATTGCGGCTCAACTACTGCGTCAGTCTTGCCTTACCTATCGGATATTGATGACTTAGTGGTAATGACCAATACGCTATCCACTGCCAATTATCTTACCCAAAGTGCTAAAGAGCCTACGGTGTTAATGGTAGGAGGGACATGGGATGCCCAGTCTCAGTCGTTCCAAGGTGCAATGGCTGAACAGTTAGTTAGCGCCTATAGTTTTGACATTGCGTTTATTGGTGCAGCGGGCATTGATGTAAACAGAGGCACTACCACCTTTAACGAACTTATTGGTGTGACCCGGGCCATGGCCGAGGCTGCATCAAAGGTGGCGGTATTAGCCAGCTCAAAAAAATTAACGCATAAAATGCCTAACCTAGAGCTGAGCTGGAAAAACATTTCTGTTTTGATTACTGATGAAGGCATTAGTGATGAAGACAAACTTAATATTGAAAATCAGGGCGTGACCGTGCTTATTGCAGCGCCGAGTGGAGAATAATTATGTGTGGAATTGTTGGCGCTGTTGCTGAACGTAACGTGGTAGAAATTCTTCTAGAAGGATTAAAAAGACTAGAATATCGCGGCTATGATTCAGCTGGTGTAGCGCTATTGCAAAACGACGGTACGCTCAACCGTATTCGTCGTACAGGTAAAGTACAAGAGCTGGCTGACGCGGTAGCAGCAGGCGAAGCCTTAGGTACTACAGGAATTGCACACACCCGATGGGCAACCCACGGTGGCGTAACTGAAGCGAATGCTCACCCGCACTTTTCGACCGAGCGCGTAGCCGTTGTTCACAACGGTATTATTGAAAACTACGTAAATTTAAAAGCTCAGCTAAAAGAAAAGGGCTACACCTTTACCAGCGACACTGACACTGAAACCATTGCTCATACAGTGCACGAAGAACTAAAGTCGGGTAAAGCTCTGCTTGATGCAGTACAAAGCGCGGTTAAAACTTTTCACGGCGCTTATGGCACCGTCATTATGGATAAAGAAGACCCAAGCCGCGTAGTGGTTGCACGCTCAGGCAGCCCGCTAGTTATAGGCCTAGGGCTTGGCGAAAACTTCATTGCATCGGATCAAATGGCACTTCTGCCAGTAACCCGTCGCTTTATCTTTTTAGAAGAAGGTGATGTAGCAGAGATTACTCGTCGCGACGTTAAGATTTTTGATAAAGACGGTAACGCCGTCGAGCGTGAGGTGATTGAGTCAAACGTAGAGCACGATGCGGGCGACAAAGCGGGTTATCGCCACTACATGCTTAAAGAAATACACGAACAGCCAACGGTTGTGCGCAATGCGCTTAAAGATCGTATTGATGAAAACGGTCTTACCGCAGATGTATTTG
Organism: Alteromonas sp. PRIM-21; assembly: GCF_027563165.1. NCBI lineage: Bacteria > Pseudomonadati > Pseudomonadota > Gammaproteobacteria > Alteromonadales > Alteromonadaceae > Alteromonas > Alteromonas sp. PRIM-21. The sequence continues at coordinate 28,674 of NZ_JADOEK010000022.1, forward strand.
GTAAAGGTGCTGATGAAATATTTAAAAAGGTTAAACACGTTCAAATTATTGCCTGCGGTACTAGTTACCACGCTGGAATGACGGCGCGCTACTGGCTAGAGCAGTACGCCAATGTGTCGTGTAACGTAGAAATTGCATCAGAGTTTCGTTATCGCAAGTCAGTGGTTCACCCAAACAGCCTGCTTATTACAATTTCTCAATCAGGCGAGACTGCCGATACGCTAGCCGCACTTCGCTTAGCCAAAGAGCTTGGCTATATGTCTAGTTTGACCATTTGTAACGTTCAGGGCTCGTCGTTGGTACGCGAATCTGACTTAGCATTTATGACCCGCGCTGGCGCGGAAATTGGCGTAGCGTCTACCAAAGCCTTCACTACCCAGCTTGCTGCTTTCCTTATGCTAACCCTTGCATTAGGCAAAGAGAATGGTATGTCAGAGGCCGACAGCAAGGCCATAGTATCTGCGCTTCACAGCTTGCCTGCCAAGCTTGAAGAGACCTTAGCTATCACTGGCGGCATCGAAGATTTAGCTGAAGAATTTGCAGATAAGAACCACAGTTTGTTCCTAGGTCGTGGCGATCAATATCCTATCGCCATGGAAGGAGCGCTTAAGCTTAAAGAGATTTCTTACATTCACGCCGAAGCCTATGCGTCTGGTGAATTGAAACACGGCCCGCTTGCGCTAATTGATGATGAAATGCCGGTAATTGTGGTGGCACCCAATAACGAACTGCTTGAAAAGCTAAAGTCGAACGTTGAAGAAGTGCGTGCCCGTGGCGGTATCATGTATGTATTTGCCGATAAGGATGCCGCGTTTGCAGGGGATGAAACCATGCGTGTTATTGATGTGCCGCACTGCGACGAGCCAATTGCACCTATCATTTATACCTTGCCGCTACAGCTATTGAGCTACTATGTAGCGTTGATCAAAGGTACGGACGTTGACCAGCCTAGAAACTTGGCAAAGTCAGTTACAGTGGAATAGCTCAACGCTGTTAAAGCAACTTTAATGTCACATCCAAACTAAGTTGGAAAGTAGCTATTTAGGCAAATGATATCCAAAAGCCTAAAAGTCATCTCCATATCTCATTAGAACAATATAAAAACCAGCTGCATTTTGTAGCTGGTTTTTGTATGTAGGCTGTAACTCTTTACACATATCCAGCGGGCTTAGTTTTCAATTTTTTACCGCTGTTGTATGCATTTCCAATCTCTCTGAAATCGAACATGTTCATTTTAAAACTTGATATAGACACTTGTTGAGCGCCATGCACATGAGTAATTAGCTTTTCATGGCGCTCTTTATATGGAGCTTTAGCCACAGAACCTCCAAATTCGCCTGTATTAACTAATACAACATGTTGGTACATATGATAAAACAGAGCGTCGACCATAGAGTCAAAAGTATTTACATCCATATTTAAAGCCGGAATCAGATAAGCATTAGACTTACCTTTTAAGTCAGCACTCATTTTAATATCAGTTGAGTCAAAGCAAATGGATCCAGTCATTCTGAAACCAGTCTCACCTTTAAATGCAGGATGTATTAATTCAATAAATAGTTGATAAGGTCGCCAAGGCTTAATATGTTTCACTTCATCCTTCATCATGAACTGCTTCCCTTGAAGACGCTCAATAAAGGATCTGCCGCTTTGTCTCTTGTTGGGTATTATCCACTTTGCAACATTATTTGGCCCTTCGACATTTGGTATGTTTGCAAAATTTAATCCGGTAAAAATCATAGCTCCTGTTTTATCTGATAAGCGTTTTAATATATCTATATCAGCATCGTTAACAGCTAATTCTGGCCACACAATTAGGTCGATTTTCCCAGTTATATCAGTGCCTACAGTTTCATGACTATATTTCTTATGTAGAATTAATTCTGCTACTGCTGCAACATGACGACGATGTTTTACTCGGTACTCTGATGTATCTAGCATTAGTCCATGCTCTAGAAAATCAGACTTTTGTGGTAATAAAGACTGCACCATAACAACGTCTAATTCCTGCTTATCTTTATTCCAGTTCAGGTTTACTTTTTCTACATACCCAGGAATCATTGATAGTTTACAAAACAGGCTTTTCTGGTAATCAATGCGCTTCTCTATCAACTGTAGCAGGGTTTTAATACTCCATACCTTAGGCCATTCACTCTCAGTACCGTTTAACTGTAGCCCAGGCCATTGAAGCAATTGGAAAAGTAAATTTGTGAGCCAGCCACTCATCGGTGCAGATTGGCCGTTTAAAGATTCAGGAGAGTGCATTAATCCGAATTGACGTTTTATAAAACCAGATTTTATGCCTGTATATTGACCATTTTCTTGGATGTATCTATTAGAACCTGTCCAGTCTAAGTCTCCAATTAGGCAAGAGCGAATAAACATTCCAACATGATACAACGGCCGGTGTTCGTCTAGCACCCAATCAGGAACTCCAAATAAGGGAGATTCGTCAGGTTGAATATTTATTCTTAAGCTAGTATCTAAAGTTTGAATTTCATCCCAGTTAGAGCATTCAACCTTAGTGTTGGCGAGGTCGACTACATTGCTAAAGTCATACTCTTCTAAAGATACTTTAAGCAGGTGTAAGATCGCATTTTCATGAGAGAGTGGATTATTAACATGCTTGATAAGAGCCAACAAAGGATACGCCCTTTCATTGAATTTTGGCTCTACAGACTTTTGATAAATGCCCGATTTTTTAATTAGATATGAATGTTCTTGCTGCCAACTATAATTGTTCTTAGCTCCGTGCTTCACTAACTCTGAAAACAGGGTACTTGATTCAATAGCCAAGTTCTCTAATACATCGGGTAGGTTGCGTTTATTTAATGACTTTTTAAGTTTTCTTAATCCACTTTTTTTATTCACTTTTTCTAAAAAACTAGACAAAGATCTAATGACAAGCTCTGGATCACTTGAGAGCTGATAAGCCAAAAGAGAGTTAGAAATAAATTCTTGATGGGACATATCATTAGCTATAGATCTGAAACCTTTAATAATTTTGATTACAACATTAAAGTCTTTATCC
>NZ_JADOEK010000023.1:0-20360 GCF_027563165.1 Alteromonas sp. PRIM-21
GATAGGGCATTCATGGCTGTTTGGTCTCGGTGATGTTTGGCGATTGATCTGATCACCAAACGTCATGAATGTTCCTATCTTTTTTTATCTCACTGATATCGTTCTATTATTTGTGGGGATACCTCAGGGTCAGAGTACATTTATTTAGAACGATAGTCGCCCATTAAAAGTACTCTGACCCCATAATTTCAAGGCTAGTTTAACGCGCTGAGTTCCCATATACTTTTTCTACTGAACAAAAAAGGAACAGTAAAATGTATCGATTCGGAATTGTCGGCGCAGGCATGATTGCGGATTTTCATGCTCAGGCCATCCACGCTATTCCCAATGCAGAATTAACAGGGATTTATTCACGTTCAATTGAAAAAGCCAACGCGTTTTCTAAAAAGCATAACTGTACACCTTACGACGACTATACGTCGTTTATAACGTCTCCTGATATTGACATCATTACTATATGTACGCCTTCAGGCTTTCATTTAGAACCTATATCTGCTGCCGCTAAAGCGGGCAAGCATATAATTTGTGAAAAGCCGCTGGAAGTTACAGCTGACAGAGTCGATGAAATGATTGCGGTGTGTGCTGAAAACAAAGTGATGCTTGCGGGCATTTTCCCTCGTAGGTTTAATGCATCATCTCAGTTACTTAAGCGTGCTCTAGACGCAGGGCGCTTCGGCAACATTGCCATGGCAGATGCCTATATTAAATGGTGGCGAACCCAAGAGTATTACGAAAGCGGTGCCTGGCGTGGTACTTGGAAGCTTGATGGCGGTGGCGCGTTGATGAACCAGTCAATTCATACTATAGATTTACTTCTTTATGTAATGGGGGATGTAAAATCTGTAAGAGCAGAAACTAGGCTGGTGGCCCATGATGGTATAGAGGTGGAAGATGTTGGAATTGCGATGCTCGAATTTAAAAACGGAGCATTGGGCGTCATTCAAGGTTCAACAGCTTGCTGGTCTAAAAGCGGTCATCCGGCAGAGATACAAATCACTGGTTCTCAGGGCTCTGTTTTTATGAGCGATGATAAATTTCGAGTCTGGGAGTTTGTTGAAGAAAGTGAAGAAGATGAAGAGATTAGATACAAGTATGGGCTTAATGAAGATGAGGCGGGAGCAGGAGCAGCTGATCCATCCGCCATCGACTTCGTGTGGCATCAAAGAAACTTCGAAGATGTATTAAATGCCCTTGATAACGGCACTAAACCACTCGTGGATGGATTTGAAGGACGTAGATCGATTGCGCTACTAAACGCTATCTATCGCTCAGCGAAAAACGGCGGTGAAAAGGAACTTGTGTAAAAATGGGTCAGAGTACATTTCACAGTTATTGCTGCTTCAAAAAAATGTACTCTGACCCCTTTATTTGGGTTAGTCGCGCCAGCGCTTGGTTAGTTCGTCGTAGGCGTCTATGCGGCGGTCACGGAAGTAAGGCCAAATGCGCTTAACCTGCTCGGTACGTTCCATATCAAGCTCTACTGATAGCGTGGTTTCACCTTCAGCTTCGGCTTTTGCCAAAATCTCGCCCTGCGGGCCTGCAACAAAGCTTTGTCCCCAAAACTGAATGCCTGGGTCGCCTTCAACTGGTGACGCTTCAAAGCCAGTGCGGTTCGCCACGATAACCGGTACTGAGTTAGCCACAGCATGAGAACGCTGAATGGTTTCCCATGCGCCATGTTGACGGGTACGCTCTTCTTCGGTATCCGTTAAGTCCCAGCCAATAGCGGTAGGGTAGAACAACAAGTCTGCACCTGCCATTGCCATTAGGCGTGCCGCTTCTGGGTACCATTGATCCCAACATACCAAGACGCCAAGCTTACCTACGCTGGTTTCAATAGGCGTAAAGCCCATGTCGCCCGGTGTGAAATAAAACTTCTCGTAAAAACCCGGGTCGTCAGGAATGTGCATTTTACGGTATTTGCCCGCAATTTCTTTACTGCGGTCAAACACTACGGCGGTGTTGTGATATAAACCCGAACCGCGTTTTTCAAACAAGGATGTGACTAACACAATGTTGTGTTTTTCAGCGAGTTCACCAAAAAAGTCCGTTGCTGGACCTGGTATTGGTTCAGCCAAATCAAAGGCGTCAGTATCTTCTTGCTGGCAAAAATACAGGGTGCTGTGCAGCTCTTGAAGCAAAATACACTCGCAACCTTCAGCCGCTAATTTGGCAACTTGCTCGGCACTTTTGTTCCAGTTCGTTGCTTTGTCATTGTCGGCAACGGCCTGTTGTACCAGACCAACTTTTAGCTTAGCTGGGCGCATGTAATGACACTCCTTTCTTTAAGGTGGTGATAATTGAGTCTTTTAACGTATTTGTGGGTACTTGCATAGAAATACAATGCAAGCTCCCGTATTGTCTTACGAGTACACTACAATCAATTGGTTCAACAATATGATTGGGATGTGCTCTTTGAACGGTTTCGATGGCTTCGGCATCTTCTTCTTCACCGTATACAGGCAACAAAATAGCCTTATTACAAATCAAGTAATTGGCGTAGGATGCAGGTAGACGATCTCCTTCAACGTTTACTATATGAGGCAGCGGTAAATGGAACTGTTTATGTTCAGGCAGTTCAAGAGCGCACTCATCGCACAGCGCTTTCAACCCTTCAAAGTGACTGTCATTAGGGCGGTTGTTACACGCTTGGATAACTAAGCCTTTGTTTGGCGTAAAGCGCACCAGGGTGTCGATGTGGCCATCTGTATCATCACCCTCTAAATACCCATGCTGCAAGATAGTAACCTTATTGCAGCCCAGCATATCTTTAAACACATCTTCGTAAGCACCTAGCGACATATCGCCATTGCGTTCAGGGTTAAGTAGACACTGCGCGGTACTTAGTAAATGCCCGTTTTCATCAATTTCTAACGCACCGCCTTCTGCCACAATAGGGCTACTGCGCAGCGCAGATTTGCACATGGCGGCGAGGTAACGTTGATTGACAAGGTTATCTTCTGAAGCGTTGAATTTGTTACCCCAACCGTTGAAACGAAATTCTACGGGCGAGCCGTTACCTTCACTGTCTTTACACGTGATAAAGCTGTAGTCGCGCATCCAGGTATCATTGAACGAGGCGGCAACGATAAGCACTTGTGCATTTTCGGGTAAACGGGGCTTAAGATCGTCAACGTCACTTGGCGCGCATAATAAAATGACACCCGCGTTATTGCGATTCACTGCTGTAATCACATTCAGGTAGGTCGCTCTTGCTTCTTCCAACCATGGAGCCCAATCGGTTTGTGCATGTGGCCATGCCAACATTACAGCATCAATGTCGTGCCATTCAGGCGCCATAATACGGTTGCCGAGCATAGTAAAATTCCAAGTCGCTTTAAAATAGGGGGTGGATTATAGCCATGCCGTAGCACCAGACCAAGGCTAATGGCGATGAAATTAATTGGCGGTGACGATTAATTTAAACCACCTAAAACATAAGCCTAGCTTAAAGGCTATAATTTCACTTTAAATGCCGCCCACCATTAAGGTGTAGTGTTTGGCCTGTCACGTAGTCGCTGTCTAATAAATAGTTCATGGCTTTCACGGCCTCTTGGGCACCCGGTACTATTTCGAGTAGCGACTTTTTCACTGCTTTTTGTTTATAAGCTTCGTCATCACCTTCATTAAACATAAGTAGAGCCGGTGCAATACTATTCACTTTCACCTTTGGAGCTAGTTTTTTCGCAAAAGACAAGGTGAGATTGTGCAACGCAGCTTTACTCGCCGCGTAAGCCATATGCTTTTCACTGCCGGTGTCTTGCACATAATCAGTCATGTGAATAATGTCAGCTTGTTCTTCACAACTGCACAGCGCTTCTTCTAACGCTATATTAATGCGATAGGGAGCAACTGCATGAATCATCATCATGCGTTCCATTAAGTGTTGCTTATTACCATTATCTTTCTCTTGAGCCCAATCTGATGCGTTGTGAATGATCCCTCGATAGGTTTTACTGATTGCCTTAATCTCATCAATTGCTCGATCAATAGCCGCCTCAGTGCTAAAATCCGCCTGTAAAACTGTTGCGCCTTTATCCTTAAGCATCGCAATACTCGAGCGATGCGTTCGATAAGTCACAACAACGCGATGTCCTTTTGCAAGTAAACTTTCGGCCATCGCCAAGCCCAATCGTTGGCTGGCGCCTGTTATCAGTACAGGTGAGTTCAAGATAGTGTCCTTCTTTTCTAAGAGGTAACAGTTTTATTATTCCGTGCTAAACGCACGTGAGGTAGCAACAACATTAAATAAAAGTCATGTTGTCGTATAACCGAACTTTTACGATTTGAAAGGCGTATTAGTTCAAAAAAAGCAGTAACAACGGATAAAACAATGTTAGCAAAAGAAGCGGTAATTGTGCGTGATGCACTAGACCCCTCTATATCAGAGCCGGCACAACGTGTACGTGAAGCATTAGAAGCCAAGGGGTTAGAAACTCCTATGGTGGCTAATGGTCTTTCTGACGAACAAAAGCGCAAACGAATTGAAAGTGCGATGCGTGACGTAATGGACACGCTTGGACTTGACCTTACTGATGACAGCTTGTGCGATACACCTACCCGTATTGCCAAAATGTACGTTAATGAGATTTTCGGAGGCTTGGATTATCACAAGTTCCCTAAAATTACTGCTATTGAAAATAAAATGCAGATAGACCAGCCTGTTCAGGTATCTGATATCAGCTTAACAAGTACTTGCGAACATCACTTTGTAACCATTGACGGCACAGCCACGGTATCGTACATACCTAAAGATACAGTAATTGGTCTTTCGAAAATAAACCGTCTTGTAAGCTTCTTTGCTCAACGCCCTCAGGTACAAGAGCGTCTAACGCAGCAGGTGTTAGTTGCACTGCAAACATTAACGAATACAGAAGATGTTGCTGTAAGTATCAACGCTACGCACTATTGCGTAAAAGCGAGAGGAATTCGAGATACTAATTCCTACACGAAGACGTCAGCGTTAGGTGGCCGTTTCTTAACAGACAGCGAATTGAAACGAGAGTTTTTCCGTTAAGTAAGTTGGGAAACTTTCACAGACAAATTAAAAAGCCGCTTTTTGAAGCGGCTTTTTCGTAGATATTTGACGTCGATTTTTACTTGAAAATGTGTTCGCTATCTAAAGCGTCCACAATAAGATTAATTCGACCACCAATACCATTGGCGGGAATAAGACTGAGTACTTTGTTACAACAGCCACAAGACTCATGTTGTTCAAGGTACATGTCTCGAGAAGCGTTTAGTTGAAAATCATTAATTGCGCCGCAATAAGGGCACATGTATTCCAATGCTTTAACACTTTGCATTGTTTTATCCGTTACCATGTTTTACATATCCATATGACGTAAGTCGAAATCCAGTGTGTGAAAAAGTAATTTGTATTGCCCCAGCGTACTAACTTTGAAAAGAGAAAAAACTAAAAGATAGCAAGATATAAACCACACACACCGGTTGAGTGCTACTTTCGGGTTAACTAGCCTGTAAATAAGCTGAATGGCCGCCTTGCGGGATTATCCCACAAAGATTTTGGATAACCCTTATCCACGACTAAAGTATAGTCTGTAATTCTTTTACTGCCTGTGTAATTTGGGGTTATTTAATAAGTCCTTGGTAATAAAGCTAATTAATTTTCATGACGGTAACTGACCAGTGGCGGAAGTCACAACGTACGAAAAATTAGGTGAGTAAGCTAACAGCTTTAGCTGCTGGAAGGAGGGGTAAGTATCATAGGTGTTGCTTCCTTTACCTCACTATCGCCTTACAGCAAATTTGCGCCTGATAAGCAGTTTAGTGTCGCCAGAATAAAACACCGTAGCTATTACTAATGTTCACGGGAATTACAAATGATGAAGAGTTTAATTACCCGCCTACTTATTCCATTCTCATTGTTGAGTTTACATGCTTTTTAAATTCTGTTAACTTCTATCTTAATCGATTAAGATTTTTGAGTTTAATGTAAGCTTGATGCTAAGCGCACTACTATATTTGCCATCAAGCTTATTACATCACTTATGTTATTGATTAGATTTGTAAAACAAGTGGGTGCTTCCAACGACTTTTGTCTGCCATCACTCACATGATTTTGTAAAGTGTATGTGTACGTAAAGCACCTTCATGCCGTTGTTATGAGACAGACTATGCCGAGCCGAGACCCAAGTAGTAGAATTATCAGATGGTTAACCTACCTCATGTTTATGATGTTTGCGATGACATCAGATTCAGTAGGCGAGATAATTAAAGAAGTAAAAGTAGCGTTTTCTGTCACTAATGCGCAAGCAAGTTTAATGCATTCTTTGCCTATGCTGGGTATCGCGTTATCTGGTTTATTGTTAGGTTTTTTAGCAGATAAGTTAGGTCGTAAGCCAACCATCATCATTGGTTTAGGGTTATTTGGGATAGCTTGCTACAGCTTCCTAATTGCTAATGACTTTATCTTGATCGTAAGCTTGATGAGCTTGTCAGGGGTCGCCGTTGGTATTTTTAAAACGGGTGCGCTTGCACTTATCGGTGATATTTCAACATCTACAAAACAACACACAGCAACAATGAATGGTGCAGAGGCGTTCTTTGGGGTGGGGGCAATAATTGGCCCTTTGATTGTTGCGTATTTAATTCACCAAGGGGTAGCGTGGCAGTGGCTATATGTTATCGCGGGTGGTGTGTGTACCCTTCTTATTGTTGGCGCGCTGTTGGTTAAATATCCAACTTATTCCCGCGACACCTCTTCAGGGGGAAATAACGTTTCCGTTGCGCAAAGTTTAAGTTTGATCAAAAACCCGTATGCCTTAGGTTTTTCTATGGGAGCTTTTTTGTATGTTGCAGCAGAAAGCGCCATTTATGTGTGGATGCCGAGTTACTTAGTGTGCGACGCCACTACACTTAAAGCCACATATAACTGTTACAGCGAGGGCTTTTCCCAAACACTGGCTATTTATTCGGTAACCGCCTTTTTTATTCTTCGGGCCGCTGGGCGCTTTGTCGGAATTTGGATGATGTCTCGCTTTAACTGGGCGCTAGTTCTGATGTTATTCACAGGCGCTATTGTATTGTGTTTTGGCTTAGGGCTATGGGGTGGAAAGCAAGTCGCGCTTTACTTGTTCCCTTTAACAGGTATTTTCATGTCGGTTATTTACCCTACGTTTAATTCAAAGGGGATAAGCTGCTTCCCTAAACACCAGCATGGCAGCGTGGCAGGGGTTATATTGTTCTTTACTGCTGCCGGCGCTGCGGCTGGCCCTTTCATTATGGGGCTTGTAAGTGACGCTAACGGAGGCGATGCAAAATACGGCTTCATGGTCGCCACTGGCTTCGCCGCCGTGCTATTCATTGGCCTGGTATATAACTTTATTAAAAACCCCACTAAACAGCGTTTAGCTGAGATTGAAGCAAGTGAATACGCTAGCTAAGTGAAACGAGCCGCGAGTCTCACCGCTTGTAGTATCAGTCAACTGAAAGCTGCCGGACTTATGTTCGGCACTGGTTTTTCATAGCGTTGTTGTTTAAGCTTCACTTCATTCCCTCACTTATTACTTCGTATTAACGTCCCATGGATGAATTAAAACAAGCCCAAGCGCTTTACGACACGCTCGTAGAGTTCGCAGTGACCTACAGCTTCCAAATTGTAGGTGCCATTATCATATTTCTACTTGGTTGGTGGGTGGCCAATAAGATAGGCCATGTGGTTGAAAACCTCATGGTAAACAAGAAAATTGACGTTACGCTAAGCCGGTTTACCGGTGGTATATGTAAACTGGTGGTGCTTGGAGTAGTTATCATCATCGCCCTTGGTAACGTGGGGATCAGCGTTACTCCATTAATTGCGGCACTCGGTGCTGTTGGCTTAGGTGCTGGTCTTGCTATTCAGGGCATGCTGGCAAACTATGCCGCAGGTTTTACTATAATCATTACCCGTCCGTTTGTAGTTGGGGATACTATTCGGGTTCGTGGCGTTGCCGGCGTTGTTGATCAGGTTATGCTGCCTTATACCATTCTTATCGATGAAGATAACGTGCAAATCCAAATTCCCAATAAGCTCATTGTTGGGGAAATCTTGCATAACTCTGCCGAAAACATGCTTATAGAACTCGAGATTGGCGTTGCTTACTCTAGTAATGTAGATAATGTTATTGAAGTAATTCGACATGCAATTGCATCTGTTGACGGTGTTAGTGCAGAAAAAACACCTGCTATTGGTGTCGATAATTTTGGTGACAGCAGTATTAATTTTGGGGTTCGGGTTTGGGCTCCTGCGACAAGGCATTTCGAAGTGCGCTATGCGCTTAATCAAGCCGTTTTTAACGCGCTTCAACAGCACAATATTGATATTCCATTCCCGCAACGAGAAGTCAGAATGCTGGACTAAGACAGGGTTATTTTAATAGTCCTAACGTTAGATAGATGCCGAACAGCCACTCAGCTATTCGGCATTTTTTTATAGTTCGTAAAGTTCTAGCGGTAACCCGTCAGGGTCTTGAAAAAACGTAAAGCGCTTTCCCGTATACTCGTCGGTTCTTACGGGCTCACATTCCACACGTTTGTTAGTTAAGTGATCAATCATTTCATCAAGGTTGTCTACTTTAAATGCTAAGTGTCTAAGCCCTTGCGCTTCCGGACGCGACGGCCTTTGCGGTGCCCCTGGAAACGAAAATAATTCAATTTGACTTCCATCAGGTAAACCAAGGTCGCATTTATATGAATCCCTAGCTTCTCGGTAATTTTCGTCAATGATGGAGAACCCTAACACGTCCGTGTAAAACGTTTTCGAACGTGGATAGTCACTACAAATAATAGCAACATGGTGAAAACCTTTTAGCATACTATTTCCTTTTATATGCTTACGGCATCTCTTGGCCGCGAGCAGCTTCAAATAACTTATACCAGTGTTCGCGCGACAGGTGAACGTCCATTGCTTTCTGGCTAGATTTGATTCGTTCAATATTAGTGCTGCCTAACACCGGCGCGATATTGGCAGGGTGTCGCATTAACCATGCTAAAACAATGGCTTCAGGCGTTGTTTGGTATTCGCTTGCAAGTTGTGCCACTAAATTCGCGGTTGCCAGGTCTGCGCTACTCTCGGTTTTCGCCCCTGTATATTTTCCTTGAGCCAAGCTTCCCCAAGCCTGAAGCTGAACATTATTCATCATACAGTACTCAAGAGTCCCTGGTGCATAACCCATATTACGATTAGCCGCACTATTGCTGGTGATGCCGTCTTCTAGCCAATCTCTAAAACCGAGGCTCATTTCAAGTTGGTTGGCAACAATAGGTGTTGAGAGCGCTGATTGAAGGTAGTTTATTTGGTGCCCGTGCATATTAGACACACCCACGTGTTTAATCTTTCCCTGTTGCTGTAGCAGCAATAAGGTGCCAGCCACTTCTTCCAATTCCATAAGCGGGTCGGGGCGGTGTAGCAGCAGTATATCAAGTTGCTCGATACCTAAACGAGATAGAATGCCTTCAACAGAAGTATGTATATGATTTGCCGAGAAATCATAACGCTTTGGTCCTAAATCATCTTCAAAACGTATTGCACATTTAGATTGAATAAGCATTTTGTCTTTAAGTTCCGGGGCTTGCTTAAGCGCTTCACCAAAGGCAGTTTCTGCCTTACCGAATGTGTAAATATCAGCATGGTCAAAAACGTTAATATCTAAGTCTAGTACAGCGTCGATGATTGATCTTGCTTGGGTAACATCGGCTTTAGTGACGGGGTCATTATTCCAACCACCGCCTAAGCCCATACATCCATAAATTAGGCGGCTTGCATGTGGAAAGTGTGCATTCATATAGTTTTCTCCCTTTAGAAAGTGTGAGTGAACAAAGTACTTATGCACTCAATAAAGCTCTGGAGCTTATTCTTATTATCAACAAAGCGCTACTCTAGTACGACTGTGTTAATAATAACAGTTTGATTAGGCGAGTATATTTTAACTAACGACAGTTAGCGCTTCAGATTATTTTTGGTGTGGGAATAGCTAATAGCAAGAAGTAGCAATAACCACCACAATAGTTGGGTTGGACGTTTTAATGAAGTAGCGAGTATTCATTACTAGAAAATCATCACAGGAAAAGAGTTTTATGTTGAAAAAATGGTTGTTAGCGGCAATGGCAAGTTCACTACTTATTGGGTTAGCTGGCTGCACCGGAGTGCCGGAAAAGGTAGAGCCTGTCGAGGGCTTCGAGCTTCCTAGGTATTTAGGGGAGTGGTATGAAATAGCGCGCTTTGACCACAGTTTCGAAGAAGGACTAAGCGAGGTCACAGCAACCTATAGTATGCGCGAAGATGGTGGCGTGAAAGTTATTAATCGCGGCTATTCAAAAGAAGAAGGTAAGTGGGACCAAGCCGAAGGTAAAGCATATTTTGTTGAAAATGAAACGACAGGACATCTAAAGGTATCCTTTTTCGGACCGTTCTACGCAAGCTATGTCATCATGGAGTTAGACAAGGAAGGCTATCAATATGCGCTGATAACCGGGCCTGATAAAGATTACCTTTGGATTTTAGCGCGAACGCCAACAATTTCAGATGAGGTCCGCGCCCGTTTGCTAGAAAAAGCAAGAACGGCTGGGTATGACACTAGTAAGCTTATTTGGGTTGAGCACGGCCAAGTGAAATCATAGGTACTATCAAGCGAGTTGTTCTGCGCGCAAATACGGATTTGTGCTATTATTGCGCGCAACTTCCTCGCTGTTTGAATAAGTACTAAGAGAGACAAGGCATGCAAACGCTCACCATTACTACGCCAGACGATTGGCACCTTCATTTCCGCGATAACGAAATGCTAGCTGAAACAGTGCCTGCAACCGCACGTTGTTTCCAGCGCGCTATCGTTATGCCGAACCTAGTACCACCCGTAGTTAATGCTGAAATGGCGATGGCATATAAAGGGCGAATTGAGGCTGCTCGACCTGAAGGCAGTAATTTTGAGCCATTGATGACTTTATTTCTTACCAACCAAACTACGCCGCAAGATATTGTCGACGCAAAGCAAGCAGGCGTAACCGCATGTAAGCTTTATCCCGCAGGAGCGACGACTAATTCAGACGCCGCGGTAAAAGGTATTCAAGCTTTATACCCAGTATTCCAAGCCATGCAAGAGCAAGGGTTGTTATTGTTAATTCACGGCGAAGTTACCGAGCATCACATTGATATTTTTGACCGTGAAAAAGTGTTCATAGATACACACCTATATCCCATCGTTGAAGCATTTCCTAAGCTGAAAGTGGTGTTTGAACACATTACTACAGCAGATGCTGCAAGTTTCGTAGCGAGCGCGAGCGAATTTGTGGGCGCAACTATCACGCCTCAGCACTTATTGCTTAATCGCAACGATTTACTAGTTGGTGGTGTACGCCCTCACAACTATTGCCTGCCGGTGCTTAAGCGAAATACCCACCAAAAAGCCTTACGCGATATGGTGGCAAGTGGCAATAAGAAGTTCTTTTTGGGTACTGATTCTGCACCTCATGCTAAGCATAAAAAAGAGAATGCCTGCGGGTGTGCAGGTTGTTACAGCGCATGGTCTGCAATAGAGCTTTATGCAGAAGTGTTCGAGCAGTTAGGTGCAATAGACAAGCTAGAAGGTTTTGCTAGCCATTACGGTGCAGACTTTTATGGTTTACCGCGAAATACAACTACAATGACGTTAGTAAAAGAGTCGTGGACGGTGCCAGAACAGGTAACCCTAGCTGATGGTACCGACATGGTTCCATTTTTTGCGGGGCAAACACTACAGTGGAAATTAGAAAAGGCATTTCAAGCGTAAGCTTATTCTATACGGTTTGTACGCGTGCCCTGTGGAACGTTTCCATAAGGGCACAAACGCTCTTCTAGACCCATTCAAACGATTTTACTGACACTTTTCCATCATCTCACTTTCTTCGAAGGGTGGCATGATGAACCAAGAATATGGCGTAACTCATCATATAGAACATGGTGTAGTTAACTTTTGGAACCCAAATTAATGACCGTTGAAACAGTTAAGCATTTAGATATAAACCCTGCCATCGTTAAAGCACTAGACTATCAAGGCATTCACCAACTTTCTCCAATCCAGGCGCAGTCGCTTCCCGAAGCGCTTCAGGGAAAAGATGTGATTGGTCAGGCGCAAACAGGTAGCGGTAAAACCTTATGCTTCGTGATCCCAGCCTTGCAGCACATTGAAGTTAACGATTTTACTACACAAGCCATTATGCTTTGCCCAACCCGTGAGCTTGCCGACCAAGTAGCGCAGCAGTGCCGTAGTGCGGCTAAAAATATCGGTAATATCAAAGTAACTACCTTATGTGGCGGCCAGCCTATGGGGCCGCAAATTCAGTCGTTAAAACACAGTCCTCACATTATTGTAGGTACTCCTGGTCGCGTGATGGATCATGTGGAAAAGCGCCGTATTGATTTGCGTAATGTAAAGCTGCGTGTGCTTGACGAAGCCGACCGTATGTTAGATATGGGTTTTGAAGATGATTTACGCATTATCTTCGGACAGACGCCAACGCAAGTGCAAACACTACTTTTTTCTGCAACTTTCACCGAGCAAATTGAGCGTGTGGCGAAGCAGTACTTGCATAACCCGGTAACCTGTAAAGTAGAAGCGCAAGAGAGCAAGCCGGCAATTACTCAGTTGGGCTATAAGGTGTTGCCTCACACCAGAACGCAGGCGCTAAAAGCCGTATTAACCGAATATCAGCCTAAAAACGCCATTGTTTTCTGTAACCGTAAAACGCAGGTAAATGAAGTTGTTGAAGAGCTTATAGAAGATGGCTTCAGTGCTAAAGGGCTTCAGGGGGATATGGAACAGCATCAAAGAACTTCAGTGCTTATGCAGTTTGCAAGTGACGCGCTACAAGTGCTAGTGGCTACCGATGTTGCTGCCCGTGGATTAGATATCGATGATATTGCCTGTGTTATTAACTACACAGTAAGTGAAGAGCCTGAAACCCACATTCACCGCATTGGCAGAACGGCACGTGCGGGCGCTCAAGGTATGGCGATAACGCTAGTAAGCGAGGAAGAAGAACACTTTTTACGAAAGATAGAAGTATTGCAAGAAAGTGATATTCCGCTAAAAGGTGCGCAAAGCTTACGTTTTCATAAAAATAAAATTACCCAGCCTGACTTTACCTGTATTTCATTAAGTGCCGGTAAAAAGGAAAAGCTTCGCCCTGGCGACTTGGTAGGAGCGCTTACAAAAGATGCAGGCATTCCTGGCGACGACTTAGGTAAAATCAAAGTGCAAAACAGCATGAGTTTTGTCGCAGTGAAAACGCGAAGCGTGAAAAAAGCCATGACCCAGTTTAGAGAAGGTAAGATCAAAGGTAAGCGTATTAGAGCCCGAAAACTTTAACAGGCGCTTTAATAAGTAAGTATTTACCTTAAAGAAAGGAAGGTTAGTGTGGTTGCTGAAACTGATTTAACCCTGTTGCTCAAAAACTTAAACCCTGTAGCCAGTAGTGAAAACTTTGTATTCACCACTTTGCAGGCAGATAAATTAACCAGTTCATTGATTTCAGCGGCTAAGGGCATGTTTCAAGAGCGAGAGGGCACCACGCTCATTTTGCCTTCAGCCGAAGCCGAGCAAGCTGGACTTCAATTTGAAGGTTACTATCGCTGTATAACCTGCGAAGTGCACTCTAGTCTAGAGGCGGTAGGTATGACTGCCGCTATGTCTACCGCGTTAGGTAAAGCCGGAATAAGTGCCAACGTGGTAGCGGCTTTCTATCACGACCACATTTTTGTACCTGCTGAAAAAGTTGATTTAGCGCTCGACGTGTTAACGTCGCTATCCGGTTAATTCTGTCGATGCTTATTTGGCAAAAATAATTACTGCTTAATGAAGTATCCACAACGCGAAAAAAAGCCCCATGTTTGACACAGCAAACATGGGGCTTTAATTGTCGTAGCTTACGTGTGTTACTTAAAGTACGTGAATTACCAAATTTTCACGCGTTCTTCTGGCGGCAAATACAACGCATCGTCTTCGGTTACATTAAAGGCTTCGTAGAATTCTGGTACGTTGCGCACAGCGCCGTTGGTACGGAATTTAGTAGGGGAGTGGGTGTCTGTCTGTACTTGACTGCGCAACGCTTCTTCGCGGTATTTGCTGGCCCAAACCTGACCATAACCGATGAATACGCGCTGGTCGCCAGTAAAGCCATCTAGCTCTGGGGCTTTTTCACCATCAAGGGACAAGTGGTAAGCTTTAAGCGCAATACTAATACCGCCTAGGTCACCAATGTTTTCACCTAAGGTATATTCGCCGTTTACGTGTAAATCAGGTAACACCTCGAATTGATTGTATTGCTCTATGAGGTTTGCAGTACGTGCTTCAAACTCGCTGCGATCTTCATCGGTCCACCAGTTTCTAAGTACGCCATCACCGTCAAAGGTTGAGCCTGAATCATCGAATCCGTGACCTATTTCGTGTCCGATTACTGCGCCAATACCACCGTAATTCACCGCGTCTTCTGCGTTCATATCAAAAAACGGAGGCTGCAGAATAGCGGCAGGAAATACAATTTCGTTAAGCGGTGGATTGTAGTAAGCGTTAACGGTTTGAGGTGTCATACCCCACTCGTGGGTCCACACTGGGCCGCCTTGTTTCTTCAGCATCTCTTCATATAACACGTCAGAGGAGCGCTTAAGGTTACCGAATAAGTCACCGGCATTAACCGTTAGTGCTGAGTAATCTCTCCACTGATCTGGATAACCTATTTTGACGGTAAATTTAGACAGTTTGTCCAGCGCTTGCGCGCGAGTTTCGTCTGTCATCCAGTCTAGGTTTTCAATACTTTCTTTGTAAGCCAGCAGTAGGTTGTTAACCATTTCCATCATGCGGTCTTTCGCTTCAGGCGGGAAATGCTGTTTTACATAAACCTTACCGATAAGCTCGCCTACATGGGCATTTGAAAGGCTTACTGCACGACGCCATTGAGGCTGCTGCTCTTCTACGCCGCGAAGCACTTTGCTGTAGAAGTTGAAGTTCGCTTCATCAAGCTCGGCATTTAATCGACTAGCTGAAGCGTTTAAAACGCCCCATTTAAGAAACGTCTTCCAGTCTTCTAGCGAGGTTTCGGCTATAACGCCATCAATGTTTTGCATGTAGTCTTTTTGCAAAATGCCTAGTGAAGGAATGTCGCTAATGTCAGCTTCAGCAAGATAGGCATCCCAGTTAAACTTAGGCATCAATGCTTTAAGTTCTTCAATCGAAAGCTTGTTATAGTTTGCGGCAAAGTTACGGGCTTGCTCTTTTTTCATGTGTAGCTGAGCAATTTTAGTCTCAAGCTCGAAAAGCATATCGGCACTTTCTTTTGGTGCTTCGAAACCCGCAAGTTCAAACATAGTTTGTATATGCTTGACGTATGCGTCACGGATGGTTTGTGACGTTTCGTCGTCTTTAAAATAGTACTCGCGCTCAGGCAGTCCAAGACCGGCTTGCCACGTGTACATCAGATATTCTTTTGGCGACTTGAGATCTGGGTATTGGGTTAGGCTGAATGGGGTACCGTAGCCATAGCGAGCAGCATAAGCAAAATACTCGGCAAGGTCGGTATAGTCTTCAATAGCATCAATCTTGGATAGCTCAGGTTTTATTGGCGTTACGCCAAGCTTGTTGCGGGTTTCCATATCCATATAGGCACGGTAAAAATCGCCCACTTTTTGTTCGTCGCTTCCCGCTTTAAAATCACCTTCGGCAGAAGACTTAATAATATCCATTACGTGGTCTTGCGCTTCATCACGTAGAATAACGAAAGAACCGTAACTAGACTTATCAGCTGGTATTTCAAAATTATCAAACCACTTACCGTTTACGTAGCGGAAGAAGTCATCACCGGGGTCTACAGACAGGTCCATATTCTCTTTAATGACGCCTGAAGAAAGCTGCTGCTGAGCTTCTTCAGTGGCAGCGCTTTGGTTTTGTTGTTCTGTCGATGAATTTTGTGGGCTACAGGCCGTTAAGGCCAGCGCCACGCTTAAGCTTAAAACGCTACGTAACATTTAGAGTTTTCCTTTTCATTCTGACTGGGCAATGTTTGGACTTGCCGCTTATAGTTTTTAGCGCGTTGTAAGGGCCTCTACATCCATAAGAATGACCTTTGCATCCACAAGAATATCGGGGCGTAACACGCACGGTTTTTCTAACGTTTTAGCATGATGGTAGGGATAGAAAAAGTGTTTATAGTGAAAATACACAGCTTGTAACAACTTGGCAGACTAAGTTCGCTATAGTGTTCTGTATTGACCTCATCACGATATTCAAGGAACGGCAATGGACTTACATAAAACTCCTTTTGAAAGCGTATCACCGTGCGAGTACGCAGACGCCCTGCCAAGAGAGCAGTTCATGCATTACGCGATAAAACCATTGTGGTACGGTATGCCTCGTATTGCGGGCCCAGCGTTCACCGTTAAGTGTGAGCCGGGTGACCATCTTATGCTGCATGCGGCGATATATCGCGCAAGCCCTGGTGATATCATTGTGGTTGAAGCTGACGATGAATTTGCCGTTGCGGGCGGTAACGTCTGCGCAATCGCCCAATCTAGAGGGATTAAAGGCTTCGTAATTGATGGTGTTATCCGAGATATTGCTGAAACCCGTGACAACAAGTTTCCAGTGTTTGCCAGAGGCGTTATACCTAAGCCTGGAGCGAAAAAGTGCATATCGCCGTTAAATGAGCCTATCACATGTGCTGGTGTAACTGTTCACGCGGGAGACATCATTGTGGCGGACGAGGAGGGCATTGCAGTAATCCCAAAGGATGAGGCGCTAGCAGCCTATGACATTGCCCAAAAGCGCGCACAAAAAGACGGTTCTATGTCGCTCGAACAGTGGCAGGCTGAACACGCTGAAAAAGTAGAAGGCATACTCGCTAAATTAGGCTTTGCAGAGTAAATCTTTTAAGAAAATTAGCCATGCTTTGACTGGTTTTTGATAAGCTTTTCACTAAGCCCTTCAGTAAGCAATTAGCTTGTCCAAATATTAACTAATGTTAAGTGAGCTTTGCGGTAAAAAAGTACCGCAAAGTTCAACACACTTTCAGTTATCGTGTAGAATTGTGACCTAAGCATTTTGGGCATACGTAAACGTGCTCTGTCACCGAATAATTAACGAGTTCTACATGTTTTCATTTTTTGAAAAGCTGACCCAGCCTTTCCCCGATACACCGCCTACTCAACCGCCAACAGGTATCATTGCATTTTGTAAGTACTACACCAAAGGCATGTGGGGCGTCATCCTTACAGTTTCGGTGCTAAGTGCAATTGTGGCCATGTTAGAAGTAGCGCTGTTTGGATTTCTGGGCCAGTTGGTTGACTGGTTTTCTGAACAAAGCCGAGAAACCTTTTTAGAGGACCAAAAATTCACGCTTATTGGCATGGGTTTAACGGTTCTTGTTTTCATTCCTTTGTTTATTTTGTTGCGCTCGCTGTTTTCTCGCCAGTCCTTGATGGGTAATTACCCCATGCGCATTAGATGGCAGGCACACCGCTACTTACTTGGGCAAAGTTTAACCTTTTTCCACGACGAATTTGCCGGCCGTGTGGCTACTAAGGTGATGCAGACTGCGCTATCGGTAAGAGAAACCGTGACCAAGGTTCTCGATTTGCTGGTGTACATCAGCGTTTATTTTATCTCTATGGTAGTGCTTATCTTTAGCACTGATTGGCGCTTAGCCATGCCGCTTATCGTATGGTTCTTTGTGTACATTGGTATTTTAAAAGTGCTGGTGCCTAAACTAAAAGAAGTATCGCAAAAGCAAGCCGACGCGCGCTCATTAATGACAGGGCGTATTGTGGATAGTTACACCAATATCACCACAGTGAAGCTGTTTTCGCATAGTCGCCGTGAAGCTGATTATGCAAAAGAAAGCATGGATGGTTTTCTTAAAACGGTTTACCCACAAATGCGTTTGGTTACCGTATTGGAATTTTGTGTGGAAATGGCTAATGCCATTCTTATCTTTACCATTGGCGCATTGTCTGTGTATTTATGGATGGAAAACATTGCGAGCCCCGGTGATATCGCCATTGCTATTAGTTTGTGTTTGCGACTAAACGGTATGTCGCACTGGGTAATGTGGGAAGTATCTGGCTTATTTGAGAACTTAGGTACTGTGCAAGACGGCATGAATACACTAGCGCAGCCAATCGCAGTAAAAGATAAACCTAAGGCTAATGCACTTAAAGTAAACGGCGGCGGGATCAACTTCGACAACGTGAACTTTTCTTATGCTGGGGCCGATGAAAAACCTATTGATGTGTTTAAAAATTTAGATTTAGACATCAAGCCTGGTGAAAAAGTAGGGTTAGTGGGGCGCTCTGGTGCAGGTAAATCAACTTTAGTGAACCTATTAATGCGTTTTTACGACACCCAAAGTGGCCGAATTATCATTGATGGGCAAGATATTACCCAAGTGGGGCAGGAAACCCTACGAGCTAAAATCAGTATGGTTACGCAGGATACCTCGTTGATGCATCGCTCTGTACGCGACAATATTTTATACGGGCGTACGGATGCGACAGAAGAGGATATGGTAAGGGCGGCTAAGCAAGCCGAGGCGCACGACTTTATCCTTACCCTCACCGATAGTTACGGTAGAACAGGCTACGACGCGCATGTAGGTGAGCGCGGTGTGAAGCTTTCAGGAGGGCAGCGTCAGCGTATCGCTATCGCCCGTGTATTGCTAAAAGACGCACCTGTACTGGTACTGGACGAGGCGACATCGGCACTAGATTCAGAAGTTGAAGCGGCAATTCAAGCCTGTCTGGATAAAGTGATGGAAGGTAAAACCGTGCTGGCTATTGCGCATCGCTTATCTACCATTGCACAAATGGACAGGTTACTTGTTTTGGATAAGGGTAACATTGTAGAGCAGGGCACACATGCTGAGCTTATCGCTCAAAATGGTATTTATGCGAAGCTTTGGGCACACCAAACCGGCGGATTTATTGGTGTTGAATAGGAAACTCGTGAAATAGTGTTCAATCGCAGAAGGGATGGATAAACCGCTTGTATCTTGAAAGTGGTTAAGTATAATACGCGTCCCTCCCTTGCGATACCGCACTTTCCTTAGAAAAGACGCACAACTCACAAGGGCAGTGTAAGTAAATTTTGTCTTTTAGACACCACAGGGGTGTAGTTCGAATTGGTAGAACAGCGGTCTCCAAAACCGATGGTTGGGGGTTCGAGTCCCTCCACCCCTGCCAAATTTACTTAAACTAAGAATTTTTAAATTGCGCATTAAATGAGTGCGTAAAACAACGACGCTGTAGTGCTAGGATCGTAACATGAGCGAAAAGACGGAAAATCAGTCCAATGCATTGGACATGTTTAAATGGGTAGTGGTTTTTGCACTACTTGCCGGTTTAGTAACCGCTAATACAATGTACGGTGAGATCTCGGTACTATACCGTGCTATCGCTATTGTTGTAGTAGTTGGTATAGCTGGTTTTATTGCGGCAACTACCGAAAAAGGTAGCACCTTCTTGAGCTTTGCTAAAGAGTCTCGCACAGAAGTTCGCAAGGTTGTATGGCCTACTCGTCAAGAGGCGAATCAGACTACCCTTATCGTGCTTGCAGCGACGTTAATCATGGCACTAATTTTATGGGGACTAGACGGCATCATCGTTCGTGTAGTTGGCTTTATTACTGGAATAGGAGCATAAGCGTATGTCTGAAGAAGAAGCAGTAAAGAAAAGATGGTACGTAGTACAAGCCTATTCGCAATATGAGTCTCGTGTAAAGAAGACCCTGCTTGAATACATCAAAATGCACAACATGGAAGATTACTTCGGTCAGGTACTAGTACCAACAGAAGAAGTTGTAGAAATGCGTGCGGGTCAAAAGCGTAAATCTGAGCGCAAGTTCTACCCTGGTTATGTACTGGTAGAAATGGCAATGACTGAAGAATCTTGGCACTTGGTGAAAAGCGTTCCTCGTGTACTTGGTTTTATCGGTGGTACATCTGACCGCCCTATGCCTATCACGCAAAAAGAAGCTGATGCTATCTTAAATCGTCTTGAAGAAAACGTTGATAAGCCAAGACCAAAGACCTTGTTCGAACCAGGCGAAGTTATTCGTGTTACCGACGGTCCATTTGCAGACTTCAACGGTGTGGTAGAAGAAGTCGACTACGAAAAGAGCCGCGTAAAGGTATCGGTACTTATCTTTGGTCGTTCTACACCGGTAGACCTAGAATTCGGTCAGGTAGAAAAAGGCTAAGCCCTCTCTGCTAAACGTGACTAGTCCTAGAATAAGTTGACACTTATTTTGTTTAGAACGCCCGATGTATCTCATCGGGCGTTTTGTATTTAAGGGCCAGATGCGGGCGTTTTTCATTATATATTGCCACTGACTCCGCTACCA